>JBDKJM010000026.1:0-10459 GCA_039796555.1 Candidatus Parcubacteria bacterium
AAACAAGTGGTTGAAGGCGTTGGTACTATTACGCAGGAACCTGAACGGAAGGATAGTGGGCAAGTGCTGGTTGTTTCGTCAAAGCAATTATTTCTGGCAACTACAACTAGAAAATTATGCAGTTCCGATATTTTGATACGTATGAAAACCAAACTGTATCCAAGGTTTGAATATGGTCAGGAAGTTTATTTCAAGGGGAAAATTTCACAACCCTTTAATTTCAAAAGTGATACAGGAAGATCATTTGATTATAAGGGTTATTTAGCTAAAGATGACATATTTTTCGAAATAAAAAGTGCTAGTGTAGAAAAAACCGCAACTGATAAAATGGGGAATTTACCAAGTACTGCAGCCAATGATTTCAAGTCTGGCAGGGTTAGTTTGCTAATAATAAAAGCTAAAAACAAAATATCAGCCACACTGTTTTCTATTAAACGTCGCTTTGTTTCTAACCTTGAACACACACTTGGAGAACCTTATTCAGCTCTTGCTGCAGGTTTGGTAGTTGGTGAAAAAAGTGCTCTAGGTAAAGATTTGCTAAATGATTTTCGTATTGTAGGCCTGATACATATTGTGGTGCTTTCGGGATTCAATATTACAGTTGTTGGTGATGCAATGCGCCGCATACTCTCTTTTTTGCCAAGAGTTTGGGGCATTGGTGTCGGCGGTGTTGGCATCATGCTTTTTGGTGTGATGGTTGGTGGTGGAGCGACAGTTGTACGTTCATGCTTCATGGCCGGTGTCGCCCTGTTCGCTAATCTCATACGTCGCGACTACAATGTTACCCGTGCTCTTATTTTCGCGGCACTAGCCATGCTCATTCAAAACCCCATGATCCTGCTTCACGATCCTTCATTTCAACTTTCATTCTTGGCAACGCTCGGCCTCATTCTCCTTGCTTCTCCAATAGAAAAGAAAATGACTTTTATTACTGAAAAATTCGGTATTCGCGGCATTATGGCTTCGACCATCGCTACGCAAATATTCGTCTCACCTTACATTCTTTACATGATGGGACAGATTTCTATTATTGGAATGATTGTAAATATTCTAGTTCTGCCGTTTATTCCGGCCACCATGCTTTTTGTCTTTCTTACAGGCGCGACAGGATTTATATCATTACCACTCTCACAGTTTTTTGCTTGGATATCACACTTGCTACTTTCATATGAGTTATACCTAGTTGAATGGTTTGCGAGATTACCATTTTCATCTGTTACTTTACCAATATTTTCTGGATGGTTGGTCGCGGGATTTTATCTTGCATTTGCTATCGTGTATTGGTGGATAAAAAGTTCCAAAAAAGAATGCTACAAATAGGCCACACCATACAATTTTTATTTTGCCATAAGGTAATTTTTTTCCGCTATCTCCCAGTTCAAATTCTTGAAAAAATCTTCTACATACTGCTTTTTGCCTGAAGGTTGGTAATCAGCCACGAAAGAATGTTCCCACATATCCAGGGCAATAATAGGCGCCACATCCACTAGCTGACCGAAGTGTTGTTCATCAACCCAATATTGGATCATGGTGTCAGTCTTCTTGTCGTAGCCGAGCATGGCCCAGCCAATGCCACGGGTGGTTGCAAGGTTTTTGAATATTTGTAGAAAAAGATCAAATGAACCAGTCCATTCCACCATTTTCTTGTACAACGGGGAATCTTTTGATAGCTCATGAGGACCACCCTCGAGACTACTAAAGTAATATTCATGATTGCGCATGCCATCGAACTCGAAAGCTTGTCTACGATACGTCTCTCGGCGTGCATATTCTGGAATGGTCTGGTTTTCTACCACCTCGTGCACCAGATTTAGATGCTTGACGTATCCTTCGTATAACTTCAGATGCTCCTCAATAGTTTTGGCGGATATACCGATGAGTTTTGGAATATTAAATGTTTTTGGTGTGAATATTTTCATGTTTATATTATTAGCGGTGACGGCCTATAATCTGATTTTATTTTTCCTAATTATATCAAAAAATTAACTTGTGCGCTTAATAGCGATGGTAGCCCTCGCTACATTCTTCACGATTTCTTTATCATTTCTTCACTGTTTCTTCATTTGAGTTCTGTAGTATGGCCGGTAGCAACCAGCGAGGTTCCACTTCACTGGTTGCCACCATCTACACTCTATGAAATTCGTAATTATTGCAACAACAGCAACTATTTTGGTTTCAGGTATCAGTGCATATGTTTGGCACGAACAAAATAGGCCAAAAATTTTGGAAGTTTACATATTTGCTTTGAAAAGTGGCAGATTCATGCTTATTCGTACGCCAGATGACCATCGTATTTTGGTTGATGGAGGAGGCAACTCGGAGATCATTCGACATTTGAGTAAGATTTTACCCTTTTACTCCAGAAGAATTGATTCAATAATGCTCACCAATACTGATACAAAAAACATTTCAGGACTAATAGATGTTACCGAACGCTATGTGGTTGATAAAGTTTATTTACCGAAGTATACGCTTGAAAATTCAGGGATTGCTAGCTCGACAGATAAAACCTTTGAGACTTTTTTGGATGTTGTTGCTAGCAAGAAAATTGAAACAAGAGAACTTGTGGCTGGAGACGAATTTATCATCAGTAAGGATTTCTCGACTAATTATGACCAGAATAAAAACATGGCCGATTCTGGTATGGGGAGTAATACCTCACCCCCAGCTTCTAATGTCGTCGCGCAAGTAATTTTTCCAGCCCACACGGATCTATTTGACTACTCCAAAGCCAGTGCGCCTGAACTACTTTTCAATATTGTTTACGGCAATACGTCACTATTATTCATGGGAGATGCAAGTAAAAAGGTTCAAAAGTTTGTAGCTTCGTCTAGTAGGGAAGTCATTCACAATAATAACGTTATAATCGTATCCCATAGTGGAGTTGAGGCCAACATTTCGTCGGAATTGATGAATATAGTCATGCCAGACTGGTTTATTTATGAGAAGACGGTTGCAAAATCTTCGAACCAGAAAACAGCAAGTAAATTACCAGCAAAAAGTCAGTCTGGCCAAGTTCGATCAAAGGCTAAGTTGTCGGTAGGGAATTCAGTTAAGAAAAAAAGTCAGAAAAAGTCCGCCACAGGTTCACATGATTCACTTGCAGAAATTCAAGATGACCACCGTTTTAATTTGAAGGAATTAGGTACCGTAAAAATTATTTCAAATGGTAACGAAGTTGAAATCAAAATTAAATGACCCCAGCTTTTTTCAGAGTCTGGTAAGCACCATTTTTCTGAAGCGTTCGAAGTCCGCGGGCAGAAACATTGATACGAACAGTCTTTTTGAGTTCAGGAACGTAAATACTCTTTTTTTGTAGATTTGGGTAACGTCGAATTTTGCCACAAGGATTGAATTGTGTGGCACGTGTACGGTTCGAATAACGACCTCCGCTAACTGAACCTACTTTTGTGATTTCGCATATTTTGGCCATGAAAGTATTGGAGACAGTATGGTATCATAGAGATCTCAAGGTCGCAAGTTAAAAGCCCATAAGTTCCAGAATTAATTGCAACACTTGGATTAGTAGTTAAACTATTCAAGCCTGAAAATAATAAAGTGTCTCAAAAACATTTAGCTTCTGAATTTTAGACCTTCCAACGCATCAACATGTTAACCATTCTATCCATAGCAGTTCTAATACTTTCCGTCATCGTTCATGAAGTTTCTCACGGCTACATGGCTGACCGTCTAGGTGATCCAACAGCTCGTTTGCAGGGAAGATTGACGCTGAACCCTATCAGGCATATAGATCCTATCGGCTCTGTCATAGTTCCACTAATTACATCATTGGCCGGATTCACTTTCGGCTGGGCAAAACCCGTTCCGTATAACCCATACAATCTGAAAAATAGAAGAAGTGGAGAGTTGCTGATTGCTCTTGCTGGTCCAGTTTCAAATCTGGCTCTAGCCCTCATATTTGGCCTAATCATTCGTTATGTGCAAAATGGAGTGATGACGCCGTTTATCCAAATTGCCTCATACATAGTTCTCATAAATATTGTCCTGGCCGTTTTTAATCTCATCCCAATTCCGCCTCTAGATGGCTCAAAAGTACTTTTTTCCTTATTACCACAACAGTATGGTCATACTCGCATGCTTATGGAAAGGTATTCCCAGATTTTCATTGTTATAGTAGTCATCTTTGTTTGGCAGTTTATTTCACCCATTATCTGGCCTATTTTCAGGGCTTTTACGGGAATTGATTTTTAGGGCTGACTAAGTTCAATGTAGATTCAAGAATATATTGCACATTTTTTATTTTAGTGTTAAGGTGTCCCCATTGTCCGAATAGAACTTCGGACGGTACATTATTAAGAGGCAAGAATGAGTAATCGCTCCTAGCAGATCCGGAATAAACTTAGGATCACTCAAGTTAGTAGCGGTGAAAAAATTCAGGATTGCCACTAAACATCGAGATCAGATTGACTTTTATATCTATCTCTCAAATCATGCCAACAATAAATCAGCTTACCAAGCGCAACCGCACTCGCTTCACCCGAAAATCAAAATCGGTGGCTTTGACGCGCACCTTTAACACTATCAAGAACAGACCAATCTTTTTCCCGGCTCCCTTCAAGCGTGGAGTGTGTGTGAAGGTTACAACCAAGACTCCCAAAAAGCCTAACTCCGCTATTCGCAAAATTGCCCGTGTTAGACTTTCAAACGGTATGGAAGTTACAGCATACGTGCCAGGTGAAGGACACAATTTGCAGGAACACTCTGTGGTCCTCTTGCGTGGTGGTCGTGTAAAGGACGTAGGTCTTCGTTATACAGTAGTTCGTGGAGTACTCGATGCCGCAGGAGTAGAGAAGCGTCGCAAAGGTCGAAGTCAGTATGGCAACAAGAAGCCAAAGGCCGCAAAATAATACCAAATCCCATGCGAAGAAAACTAAACATCAAAAGAGAATTGAAACCAGACATCAACTATCAGTCACTCAAGTTGGGTAAATTTACCAACTACATTATGGAGTCTGGTAAGAAAAATATTGCTCGTGGCATTGTTCTAGACTGCATGAACCTGATCAAAGAAAAAGCCAAAGTTGAAAATCCTCTGGAAATTTTTGAAGCAGCACTAAAAAATACAACTCCATCTATGGAAGTTCGTTCACGACGCGTCGGTGGTGCCAACTACCAAGTTCCTCGTGAGGTTCGACCAGAGCGTCGCCTAGCTCTGTCAATGAAGTGGATTATTGAGGCTGCCCGTTCCAAAAAGGGCAAACCAATTCACGAAAAATTGGCTGACGAAATCATTGCCGCTTCGAAAAATGAAGGTGAAGCTATCAAAAAACGTGAAAATATGCACAAGATGGCCGAGGCTAACAAGGCTTTTGCTCACTTTGCGTGGTAAATAAAATTCGTTTTAGTTTGTAAAAGTAAAACTCAGTGAAATATTTTTCACTGAGTTTTACTTAAGGCCGCAACACCACATTTTTTGTTATACTTCTATCTATGGATTTTCCTATAAACTTTCACATCGGTTCAATTACTATACTTTCGCACCCATTTTTCCAATTCCTAGCCTTTACTTTTGGATACTGGTATTACCGTTATCTTCAAAAAAGGAAACCAACCGCCCCTTTCTCGGAAGAGATGCACTGGAGTATTTTGATAGGAATGATAATTGGGGCTTTCATTGGTTCGCGGTTGGTTGCGGCCTTGGAAGATCCGGCATTATTTATACACTCTGCTTCATGGTTGTACTACGTTGGTTCCCAAACAGTTCTAGGTGGTCTTATCGGCGGAATAATTGGAGTTGAGATTTCTAAAAAAATTATTGGATTGAAACGAAAAACCGGAGATGTTTTTGTGTTTCCAATAATGCTGGCCATCATGATAGGTCGTATTGGCTGTCTTATGACAGGAGTAACAGATGGAACTGTTGGACTCCCTTCAAACCTGCCTTGGGCCTTCGATCAAGGAGATGGTATTGCTAGACACCCAACTTCTGCCTATGAAATCTTATTTATTTTACTTTTATTTTTTACCCTGAAATATCTTTCTTCGCCAAAGTTTTCTAAATATCTTCAAGAAGGAGATTTGTTCCGATTTTTTATTATAGGATACGGATTGTTTAGATTATTTATTGAGTTCATTAAACCCATTCACGTCCTATTCTTGGGACTTTCTTCGATACAGTTGGTGTCACTCGTCGCTGTGATATACTACAGTCAATACTTCATTAGAAGGCTTCTGACTTCTAAGAAGATTCCAATATAACATGGTTACACCAGAACTTATTGACTACATAAAAACTGAAAGAACTAAAGGTGTCATTGATACTATTATAAAGGCCAATCTCCTTTCACAAGGATGGAGTGTGGCAGACTTTGATGAAGCTGTCGCATTGTTGCAAAAAGAAACCACCTCAACAGCTGGTAACATTCCAATACCCAGACCCACTGGTAAGATCATTACTCCAGAATTAAAAAAATATCGTTGGAATAGAAGGTTACTTGTCTTTGCAATTACTTTATTCTTGCCAATGCTCTATATTCTCGTTGTTTACATACTGTCCATTGCTAATCGTTCCACTAGCTTATCAGGACTTCTTGCTTCTACGGTCTGGTATATTCTCGGTGGGGGACTGGTTTCTTATATTTCCTCATACATTATTACGATATCAATGAATCCATCTTCTACCAAGACCAAAGAATTTTTCAACGTATCTCTACGTGTTGTTGGTTCAATTTTTATAGCCCTATTCCTGGCACTTGGTATATTTTTTGTATCCTGTATCGTTCTCTTGTCCACGGGAGGATCATTTCTATAATTGTTCTTACAGTCTAATATATTTCCAATTTTGTACAGCACATCATAATGTGCTAGTGTTTTTATGGATTGAAGACTGAAATAAGAAACTTAAATATTTATGAGCGAATCTAAAATTGCTACGGAACGCCATCTGAAATTTACAATGAGTCGTTGCCTCGTATGCAAAAAACCCAGTCCTGCTGAGGTTTTTACCAAACCAAACGGCACTTCATCTGAAGTTTTTATGAGGCGCACTTGTCCAGATCATGGAACTCAAACAGTGAGAATCTCTTCGGATTCTCGTTTTTACTGGCTGGCACATGGGAGTCCAGAAAACAGCAAACACAGTTGTGGCTGTAGTGGAGGATCATGTTCACCTGCAGGTAGGGGTGGTAGGTCTGGGACATTGGGACGAAATTTTACCGACGTAACCTCGTTAGGAAGCTTGGAAAAGCTGTCCACCTGCGTCGCTTTGATTGAGATTGTAAATTCCTGCAATCTGGCATGCCCAACATGCTTTGCCGATTCGCCTGTTGGAGTTCGGGGTGAAAATCTCGACTTCGTTCCATTTGATGAAGTTGTCAGGCGGATCGAAGGGGTGATTGCACTCAAGGGAGGAATTGAAATCCTTCAACTTTCTGGAGGTGAGCCCACACTTCACCCGGAATTTTTCAGACTGATTGAGTGGATTCGGATCCATCCCAAGATAGATTACTTGGTGATAAATACCAATGGTCTGCGCTTTGCAAACGATCCAGACTTTGTGTCCGAAATTGGTCGGTTGCAGGCAAAATTTGACAACATCGAGCTGTACTTGCAATTTGATGGGGTTGGTGGAGCTGGGCAGAAGGAGTTACGTGGTGCAGATTTGCGGGGAACACGAATTCGGGCCATACACAACTGCGCTGCCATCAATCTTCCTATCACTCTGGCGATGACAGTTACCCACGACAACATTGGTCAACTCGGAGAGTCGGCGGAGTTTGCTCTCGGATTCAAGCATCTGCGAGGTCTAAGTTTCCAGCCGAGGTTCAGATCTGGCAGGATACCGGCGGCGTTATCTAGCTCCCCAGCATTGAGCCCAATATCAGTGGCAGACATTGTTGCTGAACTAAATGAACAGTTGCCAAAGGGAATTCCGAGAGTTGAGTTTGTTTCACTCCCATGTGGCGATCCCAACTGCGCCACCATAGGGTGGCTACTACGTATCGGCGGCTCGTATTTTTCACCTGCCCAGGTTGGAATAGATATTGCCGAGCTTCACGCACTTGTCCCTGACAGGATTAGGTGGAAGATCGAAGATTTGGCGAAGTGTGGCTGTGATGGAAGTCCTTTAGGTGAGGCGCTGAAGAAGCTCGAAAGTATGCGTGCCGACGAAAGCAATACTTTCCGCTTTTTTATCAAACCTTTCATGGATGCAGCTACCTGGGACAATGATCGTATCGACAGATGTTGCACTCACGTCATTCGACCAGATGGGAAGCTTGATTCCTTCTGCAGGTACTATTCTGGTTTCCCTGACACATGGAATGGTCCGAAGACTGCGTCTTCGGCATAATTCCGTAATGCTCGTTCTATTTGCACCGGCAGGCCTCTCGCCCGCCGGTTTTTCAATAAATTCTATTTATCCACTGATTTTACGTGTGCCATTTGCGTATATGGCTTATACTATATGTTATACATTTGTTATAAATATCCATGTCCTCCCGCAACTACAAAATTTTCTTAATTGTTATCTTTGTTCTGGTCTGGATCTGGTCTGCGTGGAATCCTGTTTACAGACACGACTGGTTACTAGAAAATTATCTGGTTTTCATTTTCGTTCCAATTATTCTGATCACTGGTCACTGGTTCAAACTTTCTAACATATCCTACACCCTGATTACGGTTTATATGATCTTGCATGTCATAGGTGCCCACTACACTTATTCAGAAGTCCCATTTGGTTATACTTTGCAAGATTGGTTCGGCGCAGATCGCAATATGTACGATCGACTGGTACATTTCTCATACGGTTTCCTTCTGGCATATCCAGTGAGGGAAGTGTTCATGCGCCTTGCCCACGCCAAAGGCGTGTGGGGATATTTTTTTCCTATTGATATTACCTTTGCCCTGTCAGCAGTATATGAAATCATAGAATGGAGAACTGCAGCCAATGTCGACCTTAGTGCTGGCTTGGCATTTCTCGGAGCACAGGGAGATATTTGGGATGCCCAAAAAGATATGTTAATGGCAGGTGTCGGAGCCATATTAGCGATGCTCATTGTATTTCTGATTAACGCCTCATTCCAGAAAGGTTTTTGGAGGGATTTGTGGGAATCTTTGAAGCCACGCAAATATGATAAGCCTTTAGGCGAACAGAAACTTGCTAAGTATTTGAAAGGATAAGGAATAATTTTCCAAAGCATTTTCCCCAAGTTTTGCACAACTTTTTGTATCCTAAATTATTGCTGGTGTTATGATTTTGTTATGACATTAAAAAAGTCATTCGAAACCAGCCTAATATTACCAGTTACTTCTGAATTTATTGAGAGGAGGATTTATGTTGTACATGGAAAGAAAGTAATGTTGGATAGTGATTTGGCAGAGTTGTATCAGGTTCCGACCAAGGCATTAAATCAATCAGTCAAAAGGAATACGGATAGGTTCCCAGACGATTTCATGTTCAGCCTTACAAAATCCGAGGTCAGATTATTGAACCGGTCACAATTTGTGACCGGTTCACAGAAGCATAGAGATCCAAAATATAGCACTCTAGCTTTTACTGAACTCGGAGTCGCCATGCTTTCCTCTGTTTTGCATAGTGACCGAGCTGTGCAAATGAACATTTTTATTATGAGAGCATTCGTAAAACTTAGAGATATAATGATATCTAACAAGGAATTGACCCATAGAATCGAGCTTGTAGAAAATAAACAAGAAAAACAGAGAGCGCATCTCATTGCTATTTCGACCGCTTTGAGAAAGTTGGCTGATGAGCCGGTGAAGAGTAGGGGGCCGATTGGTTTTCGTAGGTAATACTCGCAAATATCAAAATTTTTATGAATTTCTAGTTTAAAACTAAAAAATCCGGCTACTGAAAAAGTTGCAGGACCGAAACAAACGTAGGCACGCATCAACTTGATTGATTCATCGATTTCTATTATAGTATTAGCCTTAAGAAGCACTACCTGCTTTTTTATTTACCACTAATTTTAGGCCACACATTCAAGCCTTATAAAGAATCAACATGAACCGCGACTATCCACTCGAACGCATGCGTAACTTTGGTATCATTGCCCACATTGATGCGGGCAAAACTACCACATCAGAACGTATCCTTTATTACACTGGCATGATCCACAAGATCGGCGAGGTGCACGAAGGAGAAACCACCACTGACTGGATGGAGCAAGAGCGCGAGCGCGGTATCACTATCACAGCCGCCGCCATTACATGTTTCTGGAATCCGACATACATGCGTGGCCTCAAGGACTCAAGTGGCAAGGATGATGTTTCCAAGAAGGTTCGCTTTAACATTATTGATACTCCAGGACACATAGATTTTACCGTAGAAGTGAAGCGTTCTCTACGTGTTCTTGACGGAGCGGTGGTTGTCTTTGACGGAGTTGCTGGAGTTGAGCCGCAGTCAGAAACCAACTGGCGTTACGCCGACGAAGGAAAAGTTCCTAGACTTTGTTTCATCAACAAACTTGACCGCACAGGA
>JBDKJM010000027.1:0-2626 GCA_039796555.1 Candidatus Parcubacteria bacterium
CTTTTCTCATAAGATAATCTTGCTTTTAAAGCAGGTCAACAAATTCCTCTTATCAAACATCGATCCTTATATCAGCAGATACTTGCCATTGTTAATATGTTAGTACCTTTTAGATATTTGATAATCAAAAAAGTAACCCCCCAATCTGCTATACTACTCCCATGCTCAAAAATCCTCATAAGTCTGCCAAGAAAACTTTGCTTACAGGCGTGATTTCGACTACCCAGAAAGGCGCGGGATACATTGATGACGCTGATCCGAATAAAGATTCCATATACTTCGAACCAGGAACTCTTAATACTGCTATGAATGGTGACACAGTTGAGTTTACCGTGAACACCAAGATTATTCGCGGAGAGAAAACTAGAGTTGGAACGGTGACTAGAATTATTGAACGATCAAAGCAAATGTTTGTGGGAACAGTCAGTTCTGCCACGAACAGTGACGGATTTATCGCCACAGCTGACGATAAAAAGTTGTACGTACCGATAAATATTCTAGCGGGACAAAAGTTGAAGATTAAGAAAAATGACAAAGTTTACTTACGTTTGCAACCGTGGACTGATTCGTCAGCCAATCCAGAAGGAGATGTCATTCGTGTCCTCGGACAGAAAGGTGTAAACAATGTGGAAATGGAAGCCATTGTTCTCGAATGTGGTTTTGAAGTCGGCTTTCCAAAAGCAGTTTTGAAAGATGCGCAGACTATTGAAACCAATAAGGTTATTACCAAGGAAGAGATTGCCAAGCGCAGAAACATGTCTGGGGTCACGACCTTCACAATTGATCCATTTGATGCCAAAGATTTTGATGACGCGATTTCATTCAGGAGAATTTCTAGTAAGGCTTTAGGTAATGGGGGCGAGATGAATAGTGACCAAAACGAGCCGAGGATTGGAGTCAGCGATCAGCGTCCGCAGGCGAGTGGAGGTCACTACCCGTCCCACTCTGGTGAACTGTACGAGATCGGTATTCACATAGCTGATGTTTCTCACTATGTACGCGAAAAAACTGCACTGGACAAAGAGGCGATAAAGCGTGGATGCTCCGTTTATTTGGTTGATCGAACCATTCCCATGTTGCCAGAAGTCCTCTCCAACGATGTCTGTAGTCTCAATCCACATGAAGACAAACTAACTTTTTCAGCCATATTCACCATTGACGACAAAGCTAAGATTCACTCACGCTGGTTTGGAAGAACCATGATAAATTCCACCCATCGCTTTACTTATGAAGATGCTCAAGCCACGATTGATGGACGACCACCTATTCACCATACCGAGACTGACACTAGTGGATTTCGTGATGATTTAGTGATATTAAATAATCTGGCCAAGATCATGCGCAAGAAAAATGCCGCAATGGGAGCTATAGAGTTTGAAAAAGACGAGATCAAATTTAGACTTGATCAAAATGGTAAACCTTTAGGTGTATACGCCAAGAAACGCCTTGATGTGCACAAATTGGTTGAAGAATATATGCTTCTTGCCAACCGTGAAGTGGCCAAATTCATTTTTGATTCCATAAAGAAAAAGGGTAGGAAAGATACTGGCAGTCTATATCGCATCCATGATGTGCCAGACAAGGAAAAGATCAAAGATTTACAGATTTTTGTTAAGCTCATGGGCTATGATCTGCGCGCCAAGGATGGTGTGGTTACGGCCAAGGACATCAATCATTTACTAGATCAGATAGAAGGTACTGCGCATGAGTCACTGATCCGCACGGCCACCGTTCGTTCCATGCAAAAAGCAGTTTATTCTACCAATAACATCGGTCACTTTGGATTGGCATTTCCATTTTATACACACTTTACTTCGCCTATACGTCGCTACCCTGACGTTCTGGTTCATCGCACACTCTCTCGACATTTGAACAATGAACCTTTTGGTAACAATGAAGTGGTGGCTTTGCAGAAGATGGCCGAAAGTTCTACCGCCCGTGAGATTGATGCCGCTCACGCTGAACGCGACTCTATCAAGCTGAAGCAAGTTGAATATATGAGCGAACACATAGGGGGAATTTATACGGGAACTATTTCTGGGGTAGCCAAGTGGGGAGTCTATGTTGAAGAAAATGAAACCAAGTGCGAAGGTGTTATTCCAGTAGCCAAGCTGGGAGATGATTATTTTAATTTCAATGAGAAAACATATTCCATGGTTGGGGAGAAGTCGGGTAAGAAATATACTTTGGGCGATAAGGTAAAGTTCAAGGTTATTTCTGCTGATTTGGATAAGAGACAGTCGGAGTTTGGTCTAGTCAACTAATTTTGTTCCAAAATCAAAATCATCGTTTCCAAATGAATCGCGGTTGACTGTTTTACCCCCTATCACATGGAAATTTGACTTACCTCCATACAAATGATATGGTTCCATAGAATCTCTCCTTTGACACACTGATAAGCTCTCCATGTTGGAGATGTCACAGTCACTCCTAGAAGAGAACTGAACTATGAAAGCAAATAACGAAACTATCCTGTCACTGACCTCGCGTTTCATGACCAGAGTAGGCTCACTTGAGCCTGAAGAAGAAACTATAACCCGCATCATTAAGGACGGCCGGCACCCGTTCTGGACTGCACTCGATGGTTTCTTTGTGAATGTCGCGCCCACGGAAGCCGAAGTCAAAA
>JBDKJM010000028.1:0-5156 GCA_039796555.1 Candidatus Parcubacteria bacterium
TCATCCAATGGCGGCATTGAGGTCAATATGGCTGGCAACTGGATGCGTCCAGAGGAAGTCTCGGCCATGATCCTCCAGAAATTGAAGACTGATGCTGAGGCGCGTCTTGGAGAGAAGATCACAGAGGCAGTTATTACAGTGCCTGCCTACTTCAACGATTCACAGAGACAGGCTACCAAGGATGCCGGTAAGATTGCTGGTCTGGATGTAAAAAGGATTATTAACGAGCCTACGGCGGCGGCGCTAGCTTATGGCTTCAGCAAGAAAAAGAATGAAAAAATAGCCGTCTTTGACTTTGGAGGTGGCACATTTGACATATCTGTTCTTGAGGTGGGCGATGATGTCATTGAAGTAAAATCTACTGACGGCGACTCCCACCTCGGCGGGCGAGATATAGATGCCAAGATTGTGAATTGGTTAGCAGATACATTCCAGAAGGAGAATGGTATAGATCTCAAGAAGGATGCCTTGGCATTACAGAGACTGGACGAGGCTGCTGAAAAGGCCAAAATTGAGCTTTCAACCGCTGTTCAGACAGAGATCAATATCCCATTCATCACTTCTGGCAGTGATGGGCCTAAGCACCTTCTGGTGAATTTCACTCGGGCCCAGCTAGAGAATATGTGTGCCGAATTCATTGGTCGGGCTATGACTATTACAGAGCGTGCTGTGAAGGCTTCACCTTTCAAGATCAGTGAAATTAATGAAGTGGTTCTAGTCGGCGGACAGACTCGTATGCCGGCTATGCAAGATGCTGTAAAGAAATTCTTCGGAAAAGATCCTCACATGGGTGTGAATCCCGACGAGGTGGTTGCGGTGGGTGCCGCTATTCAAGGCGGAATCTTGGGTGGTGATGTCAAGGATGTTCTACTTCTCGACGTTATTCCACTATCACTAGGGATCGAAACTATGGGCGGAGTTGCCACAAAACTCATTGAGAAGAATACTACTGTTCCTACCCAGCGATCGCAGGTATTCTCGACTGCGGCTGATAATCAGACATCTGTAGAGATCCACATTACCCAGGGCGAAAGAGCTATGTCAGCTGATAACAAGTCTCTAGGTCGATTTATCCTAGACGGTATAGCACCTGCACCTCGCGGAACTCCGCAGATTGAAGTTTCTTTCGACGTTGACGCTAACGGTATCTTGAATGTAACTGCAAAGGATAAAAATACAGGTAAGGCCAATTCTATTAAAATTACAGCTTCTTCTGGCTTGTCAAAAGAAGAGGTTGAGAAGATGAAGCAGGATGCGGCTAAGCATGAGGCGGAAGATAAGCAGAAGCATGAAGCTGTTGAAGCAAAGAATATTGCTGAACAGCTGGTTTATACAGCAGAGAAGGCTTTGAAAGATGCTGGTGATAAGGTGCCAGCAGAGTTAAGGAAGTCTATTGAGGATAAAATTGCTGATCTGAAGACTGCTAAGGATAAGGCGAATCCGGATAAAGAGGAGATTAAGAAGGCTACGAGTGCGCTGTCGGATGAGATACAGAAGATAGGGCAGTATATGACTAAAAATGGGGCCGCCTCCGCTGAAGCTACGGCGAGCCAAGATGGGAAGGGTGGAGAGGGGGATGTGAAGGATGCCGAATTCAAAGAGAAGAAATAATTCTTGAAAATTGAGCACTTTAGCTATCCAAAGTAAAAAAAGACCTCTTCAGTCCTCGCGAGCTCATGGTCTGATGATAGAACTTCAGTTATGCTATCCGTTAAATATCAACAAGCTCGTCGTAGTCAAGACTCAGTTTTTGATTGACAAACCATAAAATTTTGCTACTATATAGGCACAAGTCGCCTTCGGGCGTCAGCGGATCCACTTCGATGGGTTCGCAAATAAGATACAGTAGTAAAACTTAATAAGAACAATGTATATTAAAAGTTTTGATCAATGGAACGGTGTGAAAAAGCATCTCCAAAATCAGGAGACTGGTGTATTTTGTCGTGCTGGTGAAATACGTTGGGTATCGATTGGAGTGAACATTGGATCTGAAATGGATGGTAAGGGTGAATCATTCAACAGGCCATGCCTGATCGCAGATGTTTTTTCTGATAAACTAGCCTTAGTATTTCCAATGACAACAAGTACAAAAAAATCTGCAGGGTATTTTCCTCTAAAGTTAAATGACGGTCAGGTAGTTTCTGTGTGTGTTCATCAGGCCAGGACTATTTCACCGAAAAGAATACTAAAGCGTATCCAAGTCATATCCAAAACAAAATTAAATGACTTTAAAGATAGCTATAAAAAATTCTATCGACTTTAACTAATATTAAATGAAAGACTATTATAGGATATTAGGCATCGAAAAGACTGCCTCCAAAGATGACATTAAGAAAGCCTTTCGCAAAATGGCTCATGAACATCATCCTGACAAAAATAAAGGTAATACCGAGTCAGAAAAGAAGTTCAAAGAAGCCAGTGAGGCCTATTCAGTGTTGTCGGATGATAACAAACGTGCACAATATGATAGATTCGGTTCAGCAGGGCCTGGAGGTGCGGGATTTAATAATGCCTCAGGTTTTGGAGGTCAAGGGTTTGGTGGTTTTGATTTCTCGCAATTCCAACAAGGGGGAGGATTTCACTTCAATCAAGGAGGTGTAGAGTTTGATCTTGGTGACATATTCGGAGAATTTTTTGGTGGGGGAAGTAGGAGACCTAGAAAAGGCAAAAATATAACTATCGATCTCGAAGTTTCGTTTAAGGATTCCATCTTTGGTGTAGAAAATGAGATATCAGTAAATGGTTCGAAATTCTCATTAAAAATCCCTCCGGGTATCGAGAATGGTCAAGGGTTACGAGTGGCTGGGAAAGGAGAAGATGCCCCAAAAACAAACTCTGGACAGGGTGCAAAGGGAGATCTGATCGTTCGCATCTGGGTAAAAGAACATCAGGTCTTTCGAAGAGAAGCGTTCAATCTAGTAATGGAATTACCAATCAAACTTACGTTAGCGTTGGCTGGTGGTTCTGTTGAAATAGAAACTCTGGATGGTAAGTTAGAAGTAAAAATTCCAGCCGGTACATCACACGGCGAAATTCTGCGTGTAAAAGGGAAGGGTGTACCATACGAAACAACAGGTGGAATATTTGGAACAGGTGGTAGGAGAGGCGATCTACTCATTGTTACTCATGTGGAAATGCCAGGAAAGTTGAGTAAGCGAGCGAAAGAATTGATCGAGGGATTAAAAGGTGAGGGGATTTAGGGTGAAAATCTAATAAATCCGTTCGTGCCAAATCGGCTTTGTAACTTTCGTTGTTTCTGTTATTATTTACTCATGTCCAAAAAAACTCTTCTATCTGGCGTTAAACCAACAGGAGCGGCACACATAGGTAATTATTTTGGCGCAATGAAGCAGTTTGTTGATGCGCAGACCTCTGGTCAGTATAAGTGCATTTTTATGATTGCAGATTATCATGGCCTTAACCTTATTCAAGACAGAGAGCAGATGAGAAAAATGACACTTGAGCTCGCCCTTGATTACCTCGCTATAGGACTTGATCCTAAAAAAAGCATTCTTTTCAAGCAAAGCGATGTTTCAGCTCACACAGAGTTGGCGTGGATTTTTGATACCATAGTCACAGTCCCTTACCTTCATCGTGCACATGCATACAAGGATGCCGAGGCAAAAAATAAAGAATTAAACGTTGGTACATTCAATTATCCTGTGCTTATGGCCGCAGACATATTACTTTATGACACAGATGTTGTGCCTGTAGGTCAGGATCAGAAACAGCATGTTGAATATGCGCGCGATATCGCGCAGAAGTTCAACCATATTTTTTGTGCAAAAGAGAATGCGTCGCCAGTTTTTAAACTTCCTGAAGACTTGATTTTGAAAGATGTCGCTGTCGTTCCCGGCATAGATGGTCGCAAGATGTCCAAGAGTTACAATAATACCATTCCGCTTTTTGCCTCGCGTGAAGAAATTAGCAAGGCAGTAATGAGCATTGTCACTGATTCAACTGAAGGCATGCCCACAAACGTCCACAACATTCATCGTCTTTTCCGCAATGAAAGTGACTTGAAGAAACTATACGAGGCGAATACGGGTAAGTATAAGGTCTTAAAAGAAGCTGTTATAGAAGACATTGACGCATTCATAAAACCAATGAGAGAGAGGCGTGCTGATTTGGCAAAGGATGAATCTTCTGTGCTTGAAATACTCAAGAAAGGGGGTTTGAAGGCCAAGGAAATAGCTGACAAAAAGCTTAGTGAAGTGAAGAGGGTGATAGGAGTTGTGGCTTAGCATGTTTAGCGATGGTAGCCCTAACTACTTAGCTAAGGTAACCCTCGCTACTAGCTAAACTTGCAAATCTTCACGATTTCTTTATCGTTTCTTCACTGTTTCTTCATCTCCTTTTGGTATGGTAATTGGTATCCACGCGCCATGCGTAAGCGCTGGTTTACAAATAATCAATTACACATATGTCACTCGACCAAAAAGATTTGGAACTTATCGAACGCTTAATGTTCAAAAATGCCGATGATGTCGCCTGCTCAATTTCACGTAACTTTGAAAGGTTAGAGGAGCGTATTGACTCCGCCGAATCAAGAATTTATTCTCGACTAGCTGAACTCGACGACAAAATCGAAGCCAGTCGTCAGGATATTTCAGATATGATTGGCGAGATCAAAGAAGAGGTTAGGGAAGGATCTAGGATGCGAGAGGTGTGATTCTATTTCTCACGCAACTCAAAACCATTCTCTGTATCTAGAACGTCATATCCGCGTGATTCTATTTCCTTTCTCAAAGCATCTGCCTTAACCCAATCTCTTGCTTTGCGGGCTTCTTCGCGCGCTTCTGCTAGGGCAAAAATTTCATCTGGAATTTTTTCCTCTTCAACCTTGACTACTGTTCCGAGATTTAATCCAAGGATTCTGTCAAAATCAAGAATAGTAGTTCGCTTGTCTGCATCAAGGACATCTCCAGCCTTTAAAAGCTCCCAAATCAAGGCAACCGCCTTCGGGGTATCAATATCATCGTTTATATAGCCCAAAAAACGCTCTTTATAGCCATTATTAGTCTTTCCACCCTCTGGAAGGTTACTCATGGTCACTAACAGCTTTATGAGGGCATTTTGGGCTCCCCGTACAGCTTCAATACTGAAGTTTACTGGGGTACGATAGTGTGCAGTTAGGAGCCAATAGCGATATGTTA
>JBDKJM010000029.1:0-5540 GCA_039796555.1 Candidatus Parcubacteria bacterium
AAATGGGGTATACAGAGACATCATAGGCATTAATCCAATATTCGTTCAGTCCAAAACGGAAAATCAGGCACAGTTCAATAAACAAATTTCCAATTCAGTCTAACTTCCTTGCGACCTAAATCCCTAAACCACCATGCCCAAATCAATCACAAAACAAGCGCTCACAAATGGCATTCTCACAGGCCTATACATTATTTCTGTTGGCCTGTTCATGAGTCACACCAAAGACATTTTCGGACCTGAAGATAATTTTTTCATTCCCATAGCTCTATTACTACTTTTGGTCTTTTCTGCATCCATATGCGGTGCTCTGGTTTTGGGAACACCAATACTTTGGTATTTGGACGGCAAGAAAAATGAGGCAGTCAAGCTTTTCGGTGTCACTATTTCGGTGTCACTATTTCGGTATTATTTGTTCTTGCAGTTATAGCTTTCATAGCTATTTACGTCATCAATCATTAGTAGGGATTCGTTTTCAGTAGACGGAAATCATCGAATAAAATTAGGAGGTTTTCAGATAAAATAAAAACCACACGGCGAACCGTGCGGTGGAAGCTAGCTTGTCTATTCTTTAGGAAAGAGTCCGGAGTGGATACCGAATTCCATCCACACATTACTTACATGCTATAATAACCTCATGAAACCAACAATTATTCTCGCCGCAGACCACGCCGGATTTGCACTCAAGGAAGCGGTCAAGAAATTTTTACAAGAAAAAGAATATTCAGTGCTCGACGTTGGTGCACATGAACTAAAGGACGCTGATGATTACCCAGTCTATATGTCAGCAGCCGCCATGAAAGTCGCGGAAGACATGAGTGGCGGAACAAGAGCCATTATCTTTGGTGGATCAGGGCAAGGGGAGGCGATGGTTGCAAATAGGTTTCCTGGAGTAAGAGCAGCAGTTTGGTATGGAGGCGGTTTGGAAATTATTCGCAAATCACGTGAGCATAATGATGCGAATATACTTTCCATAGGTGCACGATTTGTTGAGGAGGAGTCTGCTCACAAAGCCATTCTTCTGTGGTTAGAGACAGCTTTTAGTGGAGAAGAAAGACATAAAAGGAGGATTGAAGAGATTGATTCCATCCAATAACACAAAATCCGCCGAAGCGGATTTTGGTCGAAATCTGAAGTGG
The DNA here is from genome assembly GCA_039796555.1 of Candidatus Parcubacteria bacterium. Classification (GTDB taxonomy): domain Bacteria; phylum Patescibacteriota; class Minisyncoccia; order Phycocordibacterales; family PALSA-1337; genus C7867-002. The sequence goes on from JBDKJM010000029.1 coordinate 1,140, forward strand.
TCATTTGTTCATCCCATCAAGTAAGGACATTGTATTCCTTCATAAAACAAAAGTCAAGTGCATATTATGGACCGGACGGGGATCGAACCCGCGAGTTCATCTTGATGGGATGAACTGGAGACCACTCCACCGGCCCATGGGAGGCAACAAGCCTCCTTGGGGCGGATCATATCAAAATGAAATGAAGAAACAGTGAAGAAATGATCAAGTAATCATGAAGATTTCCCAAAAACATTCAAATTGCTATACTTTACTCATGAAAAAGCCAGAAATCATCCCTGCCATACTTCCGACAGACTTCGAGGTGCTGAAAGAGAAAATTAGTTTTGTGAAAAATGCTGTCAAAACTATTCAGATAGATGTGTGTGATGGTCAATTCACTCCACAGCCTAGTTGGCCATACAGAAAGCACGACGATTCATTTGAAAAAATTATCAGTCAGGAGGAAGGATTACCTGGATGGAAAGATGTTAATTTTGAAATTGATCTGATGGTCAACAAACCCGAGGAAAAAGTAGATGATTGGGTAAATGTGGGTGCATCCAGGATTATTTTACACGCAGAGTCAAAGGGTGACGTGGGTAAGGCCATTGAAATGTTAAAAGATATAGTAGAGATTGGTCTGGCATTGAACATGGATACACCTGTAGAAATGATTGAAAAATTTAGAGGTTATAGCAGCGCAGAATCTTCTAATGGACAAACACCCATCCAATTTGTCCAACTAATGGGCATTGATCATATAGGGTTTCAAGGTCAGGAATTTGACGAAAAAGTAATTGGTAGAGTTAAGCATTTGCGACTGAAATATCCTGGCTTACCAATATCTGTTGACGGAGGGGTATCTTTGGAAAATGCTCAATCACTCTTCGAAGCGGGTGCAGATAGGTTAGTGGTTGGTTCTGCAATTTTCAATTCAGATAATTTCGTGGAAGCAATAGCTAATTTCAAAAAAATTTCTGTGTAACACTGAGCCAGTGTAGAGAAACTCAATATATATCAATTACGTGATATAATATAGCCAAATGTCCCTAACTGATGAAAAAATAAAGTTTCTTGAGACCAAGACCAAGGAGATTCGTCGTTCTATAGTTGAGTCTTTGATTGAGGCCAAGAGTGGTCATACAGCTGGACCACTAGACATGGCTGATATTTTTACATATTTATATTTTCATGCACTCAAGCACGATCCCAAGAAGCCAGACTGGCCATATCGCGATCGTTTGGTGCTTTCCAATGGCCATATTTGTCCAGTTCTATACGCCACCATGGCTCACGCCGGATATTTTCCTCTGACAGAACTCAAAAAGCTCCGCAAATTCGGATCCAAATTGCAGGGCCATCCACATCGAGAATTTTTACCAGCTTTGGAGAACTCGTCTGGTCCACTGGGTTCTGGATTGTCACAGACAGTTGGTATGGCACTTGCAGATAGGATAGATAATGGTAAAACATCAGGCAGGCAATTTTATTGTCTGATGAGTGACGGAGAACTGGACGCAGGAAATTCCTGGGAGGGTGCTATGATTGCGGGCAAGGAGCGTTTGCAAAATCTCACAGCCATAGTAGATCGCAATAATATCCAGATAGACGGATTTACAGAGGATATTATGCCACTCAATCCACTAGCAGATAAGTGGCGTGCCTGGAATTGGCACGTACAAGAAATCGACGGTCACAATTTTCGTGACATTGATCGTGCCATTGGTCAAGCACAGGCCGTATTTGATAAACCTTCAGTAATAATTGCCAACACTATTGCATCCAAGGGAGTTCCAGCTTTCGAAAGGAGATTTGAGTGGCATGGTAAACCTCCAACCACCCCAGAGGAGATTGCTACGGCTAGAGAGGCATTGAAAAATGTCAGAACACTCGGAGGTCATGTGGAGAGTCCGCATCATAGTTAAAATATTTAGCCATTCTCTAAACAGATGTCAAATTTAAACTCAAAACTCAATCCAAAACTATTCGATGCCGATGTCGAACAAGTTCCTATTCGCAAAGGTTTTGGTGAGGGCCTGTTGAAAGCGGCAGAAATAGACAAAAGAATCGTCGGACTTTGTGCAGACCTTACCGAGTCAACACAGATGCTGGCTTTCAAAGAAAAATTCCCAACAAGATTTGTTGAGATTGGTGTTGCCGAGCAAAATTTGGTCACAGTTGCGAGTGGTATGGCGGCTATGGGCAAGATTCCATTTGTTAGTTCCTATGCAGTTTTCAGTCCTGGAAGGAACTGGGAGCAGATTCGTACTACTATTTGTTACAACAATAGACCAGTAAAGATTGCTGGATCGCATGCTGGAGTTTCTGTCGGTCCTGACGGTGGTAGTCATCAAGCTCTTGAGGACATTGCTATTACAAGAGTTTTGCCAAGAATGGTCGTAATTTCGCCATGCGACGCTATAGAAGCTAGAAAGGCCACATTGGCTACAGCAAAAACTGACTCACCTACTTACATCCGATTGGCTCGTGAAAAAACTCCAATCATTACTACTGAAGAAGCACCGTTTGAGATAGGGAAGGCGACTACAGTATTCAAATCAGAAATGCGAAACACAAATGCCACGACTCGCAATTCCGGCTATGATATTGGTCTAATTGCCACAGGGGCACTTCTATTTAAAGCTCTGAAAGTTGCCAAGAAGCTAGATGAACAAGGAAAAAATGTAATTGTTATGAATCTTTCAACAATCAAACCGCTAGATCATGAATCAATCATTAAACTTGCACATGAAACTAGAGCAATTGTTACAATAGAAGAGCATCAAATTGTTGGAGGCATGGGATCTGCCGTAGCCGAATGTTTAGGAGCTCATTTTCCAGTGCCTATTGAATTTATTGGTGTTAAAGATCAGTTTGGACAGTCAGGTAAACCAGATGAATTACTGGAACATTATGGTATGGGTGAGAAGGATATATATTCTGCAGCACAGCGGGCGATGTTGAGGAAGTAAATAGTTTATGAGCTTGGCGAACGATGTTTATTCCTCGCTCAGTCTATATAGTAAAGTAATTAGACATTGGGAAATGTGAAGTAATTGTAGCTGTGCATAACTTCATTGCTTCTTACTTTAGTTGTGCTACTATTGTTCTCACAACAATGAGTTTTCATTTTACAAAGACTATCAAGAATTCATACGTGCTCGCCCGCTGGCAGCATGTTTGGAGTCAGTCTTTGTAATTAATCTCACCCTCAATTGATTACAGAAACGGGCTCCAAACAAAGGAGCCTGTTTCGTTCGTCCTTATGTACCGAGGTATATTGGGAGAGAGAACGAAATTGATCATTTACACAGCTATCAAACAAATCAACCCACAAACCTATGAAAAATGGCACAGTTGATCACGCAACAGACGGTCCATTCCTAAACAGCCCTCTGCGACGATTCTGCGAGCCTGAGGATAACACCTATCGGATTCATGGTGTCCCACCCAACACTATTTTTGTGAAGTGGAAGGCCAACGAGAAAGTTGAAATCAAGATAACCAAACAACTGGAGAAGCACCCTGATTTTGACGGGCGAGGTGACAAATAATTTTGGCGGGATGGGGGCAATGGTGTCGAGTTAGAGCACGCCTTCAACACAGCGTCCGCTCACACCACCCCGTCCCGTCCACGATCTCGTCAGTTAAACAATAATCAACAAATGAAAGGAGCACATGCCTGTTACATTGGAAATCCTCGGTGGTGAATCATCAACTATGATCTCACCAGTCACACAAGAAACACCACGGACATTGACTCGCAAGAAACGTCGTAGTTCTATCCCGCCACGTCCTCGCGATTCCATGGCCTGGGGATGGAATGGTTCAGTTGAGCCTGTTTTCCTGGTAAGGTCACCGGCTGATCCGAATGTCTGGATCCGTCCAGAAGAGCGTGAATCAATCGTTGGGCAGAGACTTCGAGAGGGTTGGGCGTTCAAGCGACCAAAGGGTTTCAAGATGGTTCCGCCGATCACTGCAACCATTGGTTGGCTCCGATTCAAGGGTGATCAGCGCCGGTTTCGGTACCAGCGATCGGACTTTGGCTGGAATCAAATCTTCGAACAACGGGACGATGGTTTGTGATTTTGTGCGATAGTATTAATTGCTGACAGATGTCTGCAAATATTGGAGCACACCGCGCATTTCCGGAAGGAGATGCGCGTTTTTTTGTACAAAAAATCCCAGATTGCTCCAGGTTTGGATTTATAGCTACTCGATTCGTAGGTTTCCCGGCGATAGTAGCATATGCCCATTAAATGTAATAGTATTTCATACATGTCTACTTCACCATTCAAAATAGCTACTTTGTTTGCTCCGGCCGGTGACCAACCAAAGGCTATTTCATCGTTGGTTGAAGGATTAAGCAAAGGATTTGATAAACAGACCCTTCTAGGGGTGACCGGATCTGGTAAAACT
>JBDKJM010000030.1:0-5119 GCA_039796555.1 Candidatus Parcubacteria bacterium
CTAATTTAGGAGAAAGTTTTACTGCGTCAATAGCCAGGCCAACATCCCAGTCAGCTTTTTTGGCTCCCGAACTGAATATTTGTAGATCCTTGACCTTGGTTTCAATTCCCATTTTGGTCAGGGCCTCGAAGAAGGCGTTTTCTTCACCTGATTCTGTGGCGATAACGTATGCTACCGCACGAACGAGCTTGCGACCGTCCAAGGCGTCTTTGACTATGGCGCCGAAATTGACCTTCGAGTGATATAGATTTTTGGCACTATGATATAGATTCTGTGCGTCGATAAAAATGCCGACGCGCTGTTCTTTGTGTTTGATAATAGACATTGTATTAAAATGAACTTATTTATTAAAAAGTTATGCTGTCAAAATTAACCTGAAAATGGTTAAGGAACAATTCTCGACAATTATAACATTATTATTGCTCGGTTGTTTTATAGAGTCAGACCAATTTGGGCCAACTGTAAATTTTCTTACTTCTTCAAATCCAACTTCTTGATGATAGTGGAATAGCGTCGAGGGTGATTTTTCTTCAAATATGCAAGATGTGTCTGGCGGTTTGCAACCATGCCTAGAAGTCCACGGCGAGAGTGGTTGTCTTTCTTATGCTTCTTGAGATGGTCGGTCAACTCATCAATTCTTTTGGAGAGTAATGCCACCTGTACTTCTGCAGAGCCGGTATCTTTGGCGTGCACAGCCGTTTCCTTGATGATCTTGGTCTTTTGTCTTGTGGTTAACATGGTGAGCATCATAGCATGAATAAATAAATGTCGCAAGAGTGTGTTTTTTACCAAATATATAAAATTTCAGCCCGGCTTGCGTTCCCCGTAGGGTTCGCAAGCCGGGCATTCTCAGGAAGATTCAACCATGTTTTTGTTTTATCCAGACTCAAGCGCTGGCTCAATCCGTGTACTCGAACTATATGCGCACCTCGGATTGCCTCTTTGGGTTCAGAACTTTTAGGTTACTGAAGTAGTCCCTAACCAACACCTTGAGCTCCCAGTGTTTTCCTTTCTTTCTAGGCGAAGCGCCTAGTTGCGGTTGCTTTCATTGGCAGGTCGCCGGCGCAGGGGTGTCAGGAACTGAATGAATTTTGCGTGCCGGTGCCGGAGCCGAAGGCGGTCGCGGTTGAAGTGGGGGAATTAATTTGGGCAGCGGATCCCGTTTGAACGCGAGAAGCGTTCGGGCTGGGCGGACTATTCATGGGCGTTTCCTTTCTCACGGTTCTCAATGGAACCGTTTTGTTACACAGCTAGCCTTTGCGTAAGGCTAGCTGCAGTTGGAACGATCAAGCATCTCGGTCGCCACGAGGCGTGAGTGCACAAGCAACTTTTGGCAAGGATCGTTCGTTTCAGGGATACCTTAGCATACCCACCGGATTTGTCAAGTGTGTAAATGTGTGTCTTAATAATTTGTGCTTATGACCGCCTTCGGCACAAATAATTGAAAATCCAACCTCGCGATCATTTTGCATGCTACAATATCCCCATGTCGCATAATATTCGTGACCTAAAACAGCAATTTTTGGAATATACCGAGATCGAAAAAGGTCGTTCGTTGAAGACTGTGCGTAATTACGACCTGTTTCTTTCTAAGTTCTTTAATCATTCAAAAATAAAAACTCCTCAAGACATAAATATGGAGTCAGTTCGAGAATTTCGTCTATGGCTCAATCGTCAACCCGGCTGGAAGAGTAATGCGGGGGTGCAGACACTGAAAAAGAATACGCAAAATTACCACATGATTGCTTTGCGCTCATTTCTGAAATACTTGTCTAGAAATAATATCAAATGTTTACCGCCTGACATGATAGAGTTAGCCAAAGTTGGTCAACGTCATATAGATCTCATAACTCCAGATGAATTAAAACAACTATTGAATGCACCTAATGGAGATGATCTTACTTCCCTGCGCGATAAAGCCATTCTCGAGCTATTATTTTCTACAGGATTACGCGTGGCAGAGCTATGTTCCCTATCCAGAGAGATGGATTTGAGTGCAGATGAATTTTCTATCCGTGGTAAAGGTGAAAAAATACGCGTCGTCTTCCTGTCAGATGAAGCCAAGAGATCGCTAAAGAAATATTTGGATAACAGAAAAGATATGGGAGACGCAATGTTCGTAGAAATCAGTAACAGGACAGATAAAGCTAACCTGAAAAATCTGAAAGTTGGTCAAGAAAAAGGCGGTGGAAAATACGGCTCAAAAAATAGTTCACAAGATGAAAAAGATGCAGGCGACGTCCCTCTTACCCCCCGATCTATTCAACGCATTGTAAAAAAGTGGGCAATAAGGGCTGGAATTTCAAAAAAAGTTACCCCTCACGTTATGCGGCACATGTTCGCCACGGACTTACTGGGCAATGGTGCCGATTTACGATCTGTGCAAATGCTTCTTGGGCATGCAAATATTGGTACTACTCAAATTTATACCCACGTGACAGACAGTGAGCTAAAACGTGTTTACAAACAATTTCATGGCAAGCGGAGGTAGACACACTTCCCTTTTTGTTCCAAGAGCTTCATAATAGCGGCATGAGAATAATATCTTGGAACGTAAATGGCATAAGAGCAGTTATCAAAAAGGACATGTTTATGTCCTTTATAGAAAAGTACAAGCCGGACATTCTGTGTTTGCAGGAAACCAAAGCCGAAAAAGGACAAGCTATTATTGATCTACCCCAATATGAAGAATATTGGAACTCTGCCGAAAAAAAGGGTTATTCTGGTACAGTAATTTTCACAAAAGTAAAGCCAATAAGTGTTACCAACGGCCTGCCAGACAAAATATGCAAAAAATTTGGTTTGTGCGCTGATGAATACGGAGATCCTCGTTCTGAAGGTAGAGTCATAACAGCAGAGTTCAGCGATTTCTACGTAGTCACTGTCTATACACCGAACGCCAAGGATGATTTGACTAGAGTTCAACTACGTCACAAACACTGGGATCCAGCCTTTCTAGCTTATTGCAAGGAATTAGAAACCAAGAAGCCTGTAATATTCTGTGGCGATCTGAATGTAGCTCATACGTCAGATGATTTGGCTAGACCAAAGGAAAATGAGGGCATGAAGGGATTTACCAAGGAGGAACGCGAAGGCTTTGAGAATATGATTAAAGCAGGGTTCATTGACACCCTCCGCATATTCCACAAAGGCAATGGTTTCTACACGTGGTGGTCAAATTGGTCAAATGCTCGGGCGCGTAATGTCGGTTGGAGAATAGATTACTTCCTGGTATCAAAAGATCTAAAAAATAAGGTCAAAAAAGCTGAAATTTTACCTGAAGTTATGGGGTCGGATCATTGTCCGGTAATGATTGAATTGTAAGAACTGGGGCAGGGCACCTCTCTGATTTCGGTTGTAAGGTCACCCACTCCAAATTGCAGCCGTATGTGCTTCCAAGGATTCAGCACATACGGGCAATTTGTTGGGGTTCAGGTAGCATTACAAGCAAAATCAGAGAGGTGCCCTGCCCCAGTTCTTACTGTAACTACCATTGAATTTTTAACTTTTTATTGGATAATTATATGCCTAGAAATAAGGGTATTTATAAAAAAATCGGCCTTTTTAGCCAATTTGCCCTATTGTTAGTATGTTGAATAGGGACCGGGCAAAAGAAAAGCCGCGGGTCAGCTATTTCAGATGGAAATTGCGTCTCCGCGGCTACTAGTGAAGAACCGCGAAGATTAAAGAGCTTGGGTCCACAGACCCGGCGAATCCAAATGAGGGATTCGTTTTGTCCAAATCGTTCCTAAGTCGACGGATAGCGTCTTTGTTCCAAAACTATGCGCTCTCCTGGAAGGAGAACTAATTGTGAATGAGAACAGATGTACCGCCTGTTTAACACTAAGCAACTAAAGGACGAAAATTTTCTTCGCAGACTTCGGAGTTTGAAGCCTACCCTACAGTTTTGAAAGAACATTAGTTTGTTTAGATCGCAGGACGTTAATACTGAACTCGACAAGATATTTAAGAAAAATTTTGTCATATATCAACAAAATTTATTCAGTATTATTGTTCTGCGATCACCTCGGACAACAAACAGGTCTGCGATTATTGTATGTCCTTTATAAATAACTGTAAAGGACATATATGTGGATAACCTGCAGATAATTATGTCTTTTATAATTATTTTCTAGTTGCAGAAAATTGACCTTATTTCTAGGCCTATTTTGACATAAGATTAATTACACTATTCAACGAAATGTTTCCTCCTAATCTTTTTTAAATTTTTTTCGTCAACTTCTTCCCTCTTTTCTATACCTTTTTTAGCCAGTTTTTTAAGTTCATTTTCAGGAAGTGATAGCAGCTTCCTAGTCCTATCCTCAAGATATTTTTCTGTATTTAATTTCGGATCATCCAGGACTTCATCCATTAGTGCGTTTAATACAAGGCCAACCTTCGGTCCTGCAGGCATATTACCTAGTTTCATTATATTTACCCCACCAATTTTGAGCATACCTACAGATACTGGATCCCGAAGGGCCTCCTCAATCATGGATTTGTACTTCCTAAGTCTGTATGGATTTGCTTTTGGTCTGCCAGTGCCAATTCGATCACATATACGCAGATTCATAAGGTCCCATATATTCTCCTGACCAACATTGACCACCATCCTTCGAACGGCAGACAACGTAATTGTAGCTGTATCCGAGAAAAACATGTGCCAACGTACTAATTTAGTAACTTTTTCGATTGTTGCACGTGAAAACCTCATTCTTTCTAGTATTTTGCGTGTTTCACGTGAACCAATGACTTCATGGCCGTAAAATGTTGGCTGGGAAGTTGCACGTGAAACATTCTTTGTCTGCGGCTTCGAAATATCGTGAAATAAGGCAGAAAGCCTTATTTCTAGGCTCCATTTGCTATCTGCGGCATGCTGTAAACTCCTCAAAAGATGCTCCCAGACAGTGAAAGCATGAGCCTGATTCTGCTTAATTCCAATACCTTTTTCCAGCTCTGGTATGAAATGTTTCAGCAGAAACGCTTCATTTAGAAGTTCAATACCGAGTTTTGGACTGCTGGACATGATTATTTTCACAAATTCATCCCTAATGCGCTCTATAGATATCTTCTTTATACTATCACTAAGGCTTTTTATGGAGTTAAATGTATCTTTTTC
>JBDKJM010000031.1:0-2852 GCA_039796555.1 Candidatus Parcubacteria bacterium
ACCATTTGCCTCTTTTGCAATATCACAGTGTGCACGCAACATGTAGTGATATCCGTGAAGTGGCATGAAGAATTTCGGCTTGATAGCACGATGAATCCAGGCCGTCTCATCACGGTTAGCATGACCAGAAGAGTGCACGTCAGCGATACGATAATGCAGAATCTTCGCACCTTGTCGTGAAATGTTATCCTTGAGCTTTTGGATAGGACGTTCGTTTCCAGGAATAACTGATGATGAAAGGACTACCGTGTCGCGCGGGGTGAGTTTGATTTTGGCATGAGTCTTGTTTGACATGCGAACCAAGGCAGAAAAGTCATTGGCTTGAGCTCCAGTGGATAAGATAACGATTCTTTCTGGTGGAAAATTTTCTATATCATCGGCAGTGATAAATGTTTCTTTCTTGGCTTTGACCAGTCCCAGCCCCTTACAGATTTCGATGTTTTGCTTCAAACTGCGTCCTTCAACCAGAACTTTCTTGCCGTATTTTTCCGAGAACTCAACAATTTTCAGTAACCTTTCCAAAAGGGAAGAAAATGTAGCAATAATCAAACGACCACTCATGTTTTGGATGATCAACTCAAGATTTTTGTGTACGACTTTTTCTGGCAAAGAGAATCCTGGATTTTCTACGTTGGTTGAGTCAGCCATGAGCATCAAAACTTTTTCATTTTTGAAAGCACGATCGTATTCAGCAACCTCGGTTTCTGTAGGGACTCCGTCCATGTGATCAAGCTTCAAGTCTCCAGTGTGAACTATTGACCCATATGGTGTCTCGATGATCACACCCATGGCATCAGGAATGGTGTGAGTAACCGCAAAGAATTTTACTTTGAGTTTACCAATGGTGATGGTTTCATTTTTTTCAACAACTTTGACGTCAATCTTTTGCACATGAGGAAATTCTTCCTGCCTCTTTTGTATCAGAACTGAAGTCAATAAGCGAGTGTACAAAGGCGGATTGCCAATACGTGGCATGATATATGGAATACCCCCAATATGGTCCAAGTGGCCGTGAGTAATAATCACAGCACGGATCTGATCCTGACGTTCCTCCAGATATTTTGTGTTTGGCAAAATGAAGTCAATTCCAGGTGTATCATCATCTTTGAACTGGAAACCAATGTCAACAACTATGATGTCGTTGCCATACTGGATGGCCGTCATGTTTTTGCCGATCTCTTCAACTCCTCCTAGAGGAATGATACGAATAGAATCAGCAGCCAATTCGGGCATAGTATCACCATCGCGCTTGATCATGTGTTTAGCTGGAGCACGACGCATAGGTTTTGCCGCATCAGGTCGTACTATGTGCATCCTGGCACCGGCAATATGCTTCACAGCGCCAGGATGTTTTAGCGCACCTTTACCTAGAACCACTCTATGCCCATTTGATGAATGAGTTGTGTGGGCATGAGTACCGTGATTTGATCCTGCCCCTATGGCATTAGCCGGACTTTTTCCAGCACTTTGAAATGTGCGGGTCGTGGCGGCTCCATGTGGGCGATGTTGAAACCTGAAATTATTTGGTCGTCGTGCTGAACTGCTTGCAGAAGATGAATTGTTAATAGGTTTGTTTTCCATATTTGATTTTTGTTCTTTGATAAATTTTGCTTAAATTAATTGGTGTTATTTGTTAAACACTGTGTAAACACTCTCTGTTTCCTCGTACCACTTTGAGACGCCACTCCATCTATCCGCAGGTATATTGATCGCACCAATCTGGATATTTTTGATGGCCTTTGGAACGGCATAGATGAAGTTGGGCATGTATAAGAATATGGCCGGAAGATCATTACGAATGATCTGATCAAATTGGGCATATTTTGCCATCCGTACATTTTCATCAGTTGTGGCACGAATATCATCGAGCAGTTTGTCAGTTTTACTGTTTGCGTACAAAGCTACGTTGAGGCCAGGAGCCTTTAGTTGGGATGAGTGCCAGAAAGCATATAAATCACGATCTTTGCCAATTGCCTCGCCGAACAATAGCGCATCATATTTTCGTGTTCTGATAATGTTCTGATACAGGTCACTGGCTTCGTAGACTTTTACGACTACCCGGGCACCCAGTTCATTCCAGGTATTTTGTATCAATCCTGCCACTTGTTTTAGATCAGGAGAATCAACCGTGTAAATATCAAACGCTAGAGTCAGAGTTGTGCTGGTCTTTCCGACTTTTTTTGTGTACACGCCATCACTAGCTTTTTTCCAGCCATTTTTTTCCAGCAAGCTCTGTGCATTATTAATTGGAGTGGTTGAAGTAGAAGATGCAGAGATTTTTGCTGGAATAACTGGCGTACTTGTAGAAATTATAAAAGGAGTTGGTCCAGTCGTAGGTACGCCGTAACCTTTGAATACTTTGTTGATAAGTTCAGTGCGATCTATGGACATGTCTAGTGCCTGGCGCACAACTTTGTCTGCCAACACTGGGGATTGGTTTTGGTTGAAGAAAACTCCGAAAATACGTGGAAGGGGAGTGGAAATGATTCGATAAGCCTGTGTTTTGTCAGATGCAAGTAGACTAGCGGATTCTGTAAAAAGTGAAACTGCACTATCAATTTTTCCTTGATCAAGGGCAGATAACATTTCCTTTTCTTCAGAGAAGAAGTGGAAAATGATGTTTTCAATAAATGGTTCGCTACCATAGTATCCGCTCCATGTCGTGAGTTTGTATTCTGTCGGTATGCCCCCCTTATCACGGATTATTGAAGATTTTTTGTATGCACCTGATCCTATCGGTTCAGTGTTGTATTGGCTGAAAATAAACTGTTCATCGTTAACACTTTCCCAAATGTGTTTTGGAATAATACCAATAGTTGTATTTGCCAAAAATGGACCATAAGGTTGTTTCA
>JBDKJM010000032.1:0-6268 GCA_039796555.1 Candidatus Parcubacteria bacterium
TCCAGTTTTGCTAGTCTAGTAGCACGAAGCTCTTCTAATGATGAAGTCATTTTGTAATTTATTTGATTGCAGCTATCTGATACGTATGAACACCTTTTGGTGTTGCAACTTTGATCGTGTCACCAATCTTGTGACCAAGTAATTTCGAACCTAGTGGGGACACGTTTGAAATCTTGCCTAGTGCCATGTCAGCTTCCTCTGAGCCCACTATGGTATAGAGAAATGACCTGTTCTCTCCGTCTCTGATCAAACGCACAGTCGAACCTACAGTGATAATGTCGTGACGAGTTGTGCCAGTAGTAATTGTGGCATTCTTCAGAAGATTTTCTAGACGATTGATACGATCTTCAACTTCCGCCTGCTCTTCACGTGCCTGATGATATTCAGCATTCTCTGATAGGTCACCAAGTTTCTTTGCATATTCCAAATGATCAGCAACTTCCTTGCGTCTTTCAGTTTTCAATTTTTCCAACTCTGTCTTGAGTTCTGTAAACTTTTCGGTCGTTAGGTATTGTGGTTCTGTAGACATAAAAATAAAAACACTTAGGTTAGTAAGTTATTGCCTCTATTGTACCACTACATATGCCAGGATTTCAAGTGATTGTGGGGCCACCACCCCTAGCCCAGCAATTATGTTTCCTGGCCTGGCTGTAAGGTCACCCACTCCAAATTGCAGCCGTATGTGCTTCCAAGGATTCAGCACATACGGGCAATTTGTCGGGGTTCAGATCGCATTACAGCCAGGCCAGGAAACATATTTGCTGGGCTAGGGGCTATAATATTACAATCACTTGAAATACTCTGGCGTATGACTATTCATCCAATCAAGCTGCTGTCTCATGGCCACTGCCGCACCAACAATATTGTGTACTGAACCTTTTTCTAAAATTAAAGCAAAAGCATATTTCGGATCATTGTATGGCCAAAAACCTGTAACCCAAGAGTTTACTTTTTCTTTTGAAACACCGAGTTCTGCCGTACCTGTCTTGGCAGATACCTCTGTGTATGGAGCATTTAGCACTTTTGTTATACCATCAGTGACTGCCAATCTCAGTCCCTCTCTCACTACTGTATAATTTTTCAGAGGAATATCTGTAATTACTTTTTCAGTATTAGAATTTTCTTTCTTCAAAATATCCGGAACAAGCAGATTACCATTGTTTGCCAGAGCCGCAACCGCACGAACCATTTGCACGGCTGTGACCTGGAAACCATACTGGCCGATAGAAGTGTGGTACGTGTTACCAAGATACCAATCTTCTTTGAACGTATCTTTTTTCCATTCTGGTGAAGGAATAACCCCGGCTTTGCCCTGGACGAAAGATTCTGGCATCAATTCTCCCAAACCGAACAGCCTCATGTATTTATCTATTTTTACAATACCAATACCCTTCTGATTTTCATACCCACCACTCACAATGTAGAAGTAAGCGTCAGAAGAAACCGCTAAAGCATGCCTTATATCCAAAGCCCCGTTGTTCCTCCAATCCTTGAAAAGAGTACTCTTGGTAGGATCGTATGGGTTTTGGATAGAGATAGAACCAGTAGTATAGAGAATTTTCGATGGATCAATAATGTTTTCTGTTAAAACTGCAAGTGCCATATATGGTTTGACGATAGATCCCGGTGTGTACAAACCGTCTACGGCACGGTTAAGAAATGGTAAATTCGTATTAGTCAGCATGGCCTTGACCCTAGCGACATCGGACCTATCGGACATCACTTGCGAGCTATACTCTGGATAACTTGTAAGAGCAATAATCTCACCTGTGCGTACATCCATGATCACGCCAGCACCACCTGTGAAGCCAACTCGGTCAGCTATGTCTTTTATATTTGCATATAGTGCTGACTGCACTCCACTGTCAATAGATAAGGTAATATTTTTTCCTTGCTCTGGAGGTCTAACAACATTTTCCGACATTATTTGTCCACGCGCATCAACTTCTACCAAACGAGAGCCATTAACGCCTTGAAGTTCTTTATTAAAATATTTTTCTACTCCATCAACCCCCTCGAAGTCGTCCTGATAATAAAAACCATTTTTATCTTTAGACGGATACTGCACATAACCAAGAACGTGAGACAGGCCAGTAGAAGTTGCGTACTGCCTAGTCGAAGCAATATCGTCAGAGCTGGTTGCATTTCCAGATACTTCTAAATTGTCCAATGGTGCGTTCCAAGCCAACAATGCTCCCTTTCTATCAGTTATGACGCCCCTCCCAGCAAATATTGGTACAGGTCGAAGCAGGTTATTTTCGCTTCGAGTTTTGTATTCTTCACCATGTGTTACTTGTAAATTCCATGCCTGTACCAAAAAAACTGTTGCCATGATCAGAAATATGCCGCCAATTGAATATAAGATAAATTTTGAAATTGGCTTCTCGAGTCGCCCTTCGAGTTGTGTAGTATCAAAATCACCCAGATTACTGGAATCAATCATGACTTCATCTGGTGCGATCTCGGCTATTTTCCAATGAGTATCATTTGGGCCTCGTCGGCGCCAAAAAAATATTTTTCTAAGCAAAGATGACATAGTTTGAATATTAGCACAGATTGAGGTATTGACTCGAAAACAACTATTTCCTCAAGAGTTTTTTCAGTAAAATAGAGCCTGCAAAAAGTACTATTGCACTAATAGTTCCAATATATCCTATGACACTCATTTCAAATATAGGAGCAAACAGTGAATCATATAAAAAGCCAGCAATAATAATTTCAACAAAATAGGGGTATCTCCATGTTCCAATAAGTGCCAAAGGAAGTGCCACAAACCACCAAGCATAAAAAATTAAAAGAGCTATTAGAATATCTAGTATTATTCTGTATGTTATGTGTTTTAACATGTATTATTATGATCTTTAATCAATACGAATCGGCTTTATAATTGATAATTTGCACACACTACTTTACCAATACCCACCTCAATCCGTATATATTTACTGGTGGCGCGATAAGAACTGTTATGAAAGTTTGTGCTGGATCCTGTAACACAGCATTGACCACACCAAAAGGTTTATTGCTAGGTGAAGAATTGATCACAAAATCACCTTCATTCACGCTTACTTCACGAGAAACTTGCGCTTCATATTGTCCCCCACCACGACCAATGGCTGTGGCTGGCAAATGTTGCGGACCTATCAGTACTTCAAACTTTTCTCCAGGTGAGGAAAAAAGTTTTACCTTGGAAGTTACGGCCAGTGCATCTACAACTTTACCAATCAAAACATCACCCGAGGCATAAACCAAACTGCTTGAAGAAATACCATTATCTGTACCAACATCTATGATAAGTCCATCGTATGGTGAAAATGGAGGACGTTTGAGAACAGCTGACAAAGTAAATTGTTCTAATTTTTTTGATACATTCTTTTTGTGAGCTGTAGAAGATGGAGCGACAACTGATGTAGAAGTTCCGAAGGTAGTAATTTCAGGAATACTAAGGTCTCGCCCGAGAAGTGACTTTAGCTCTACATTTTCTAGTTCAGTGGCGCGAATTGTATCTAGACGAACCTGTGCATCTATTAGTTGTTGCTTTAATGACTCATTTTCATTCAACAAAACTTCTGGTGATTGGAGCGCTCCACTTTCTATAGAAAATTCCGTACGCCAAAACGGTCGAGTAATTGAGGAAAAAAGTGACGAAAAAAAGTGTGGTACAAAAAGTTGCAGCGCACCAATGATTAAAACAACGATGACAATAGTGACTGTTATTGCCTGTTTTGAACGTTGATACGAACGTCTATTTGCTTGAAGGTAAGTCATCTTCACTTTCAATTAGCACCATTCGATAGCGATCTAGGTCTTCTAGGATGATGCCCGCTCCCCGTGCAATGGCTGTTAGAGGATCTTCGGCAACAGTGATAGGTATATTGAGTGTCTCTAGTAATAATGAATCTAGACCCTTGATCAAAGCACCCCCGCCAACCAGATGTATACCGCGCTTCATAACATCAGAAAGTATTTCAGGTGGAGTAGTTTCTAGAACTTCCCTAGTTGATTCTAGTAGCACAGTAACGGATTGACCTATGGCTTCACGAATATCAGAATCTGTAATAATAACTTCTCGTGGCAATCCTGTAATCAAATCTCGACCACGTATAGTCGTTTCAAGTGGTTCTCCTGGCATGACTGCTCCAACATCTTTTTTGACTTGTTCAGCAGTAGTTTCACCAATCAGTATTTTGAACTCATTTCTGATATAGGAAATGATATCGTTATTTAGCTTATCACCAGCAATTTTCAGATTCTTTGATCGCACGATGCCACCAAGAGAAATAACAGCGATGTCAGTCGTGCCTCCACCTATATCTATGATCATGCTACCTACTGGATCGTGTATAGGTAATCGGATACCGATAGCTCCGGCCATTGGTTGCTCAACTATGTAAACTGCGCGAGCGCCAGCATTTTTGGCCGCATCACGCACAGCTCGCACTTCAACATTTGTCACTCCCGAAGGAACACCTACCACAACGCGCGGACCAAGAAATTTTCTTTGAAGGTGCTCACTTGCTCTCTTCATAAAATAAGCCAGCATTTCCTCTGTCACT
The DNA here is from genome assembly GCA_039796555.1 of Candidatus Parcubacteria bacterium. GTDB lineage: Bacteria > Patescibacteriota > Minisyncoccia > Phycocordibacterales > PALSA-1337 > C7867-002. The sequence goes on from JBDKJM010000032.1 coordinate 4,554, forward strand.
TCAAAGTCAGAAATCACACCATCAACCAGCGGCCTTACTGCCGTAATATGGATAGGCGTACGTCCAAGCATGTTTTTTGCCACCTGCCCCACAGCTACAACTTGGCCAGTTTTTTGATTGACAGCCACAACTGATGGTTCGTTGACTACGATGCCCTTTCCACGAACGTAAACCAGCGTATTGGCGGTTCCCAAATCAATTCCTATATCATTGGAAAAACGACTGAATAGTTTGTCTTTTCTCTCCTTGAATGTCATATGTGAAGAGTAACATATAGGAGAAATCTAGGTAATTGACAATGGTTGTAAAGTATATTCTATCTGAAACTGCCACGGATTCTCTACGTGACTGATCTGACCCAGATTGATGCAGATTTTTACAAGCAATTATCAACGCTGACCATTTCCACCTTTCCCGTCTTCCTATCCTTTGTTTCAACAGAATTATCTTTGAGAGTTTTGGCGCCGACAACAATCCGCTTTGGAATACCTATGAGATCAGAGTCAGAAAACTTCTCTCCGGCTGTGGCATCTCTATCATCATAGAGCACCTCAACACCTTTCTTGGTGAATTTTTCGTATAAATCGTCGGCAACTTTTTTGACTGTATTTTCCGGGTCATTCAAAGCTATTAGGTGCACTGCAAAAGGTGCAATATTCTCTGGCCACACCAAACCCTTATCGTCAGACCAGAGTTCAGCAATAGTACCCATTACCCTGCCTGGACCAATACCATAACTGCCCATGATAACTGGCTTTAACTTCCCTTCTGCATCTTTGTAGTTGAGTCCAAGTGCTTCGGAAAACTTATTACCAAGACTGAAAATATTACCAACCTCAACGGCCTTTACCTCCTTGAGATCTGATTTTGAAATTCTTAGATCAACCAAAACTTCTTCATTCAATACCTCTTTATTAACGGCAATTCTTTTGCTCTCATCTATGTAAATGATGTCCTCTCCAGCATCAGTAATAGTTTGAAACTCATGCGAATATTTTGAAAATGAACCTCCTGTGGCAAAAGTCACGTATGTTTGCGCGCCAATACCGAGTCGGTCAAATATTCTAATATAGGCTTTCTTGGCTTTTTCGTAAAACTCTTGGTGCGAATTCTCATCAACATTGAATGAATAAAGATCCTTCATCAAAAACTCTCGCGCCCGCATGACGCCAGACTTAGCTCGTTCTTCATTTCGAAATTTCGTCTGAAATTGATAAACAGAAAGTGGCAAGTCGCGGAATGATCTCACGTGATCCTTCATAAGCTGTGTTAATGGCTCCTCATGTGTAAAGGCTAGACCGAGATCACTGCCGCTTTTGAGCTTTGTCTTGAACCAATTATCCACTACTGCGTCATCCCATCTTCCAGTTGTTTCCCAAAGTTTCTTGTCTTGGAGAGCGGTGAGATGAACTTCTTGCCCGCCAATACTGTTCATTTCTTCACGAATAATATTAACTATCTTGTTCATCACTCTCAAACCCAGCGGCAGGAATGAGTAGACGCCTGCCATTTCCTTATTTATATATCCAGCCCTGATCAGTAACTGCGCGTTCTTGGCCACCTCATCTTTTGGTGCCTCACGACGAGTCTTGGTGAAAAGATGTGATTGTTTCATTGAACATAATAATAGCGAACAATCTCAAAAAACGCCACTGTTTAATGGCTGGCCCCATTCATACGCGCTGCAATTACCTGAACAACTTAACCACATCCTT
>JBDKJM010000033.1:0-2576 GCA_039796555.1 Candidatus Parcubacteria bacterium
TTCAACATATGCACAAATCGCCGTGACTGAAACTGGTGCAATAAGAACTGAGAGTACTGCCGTAATCACATACACCCAACTGGCATAGAGCATAAGAGAAATATGTTGTGGAAATACTGAAAACAATATATTGACCAGGGTATTTATGAGTCCAATCCCAATAAAAAACAAGATAACTGAGAATAAAAATAATCCGACTGTGACGATGATTGGCACAAAAACTCCCCATGCCAATACTTCATGTGGTTTTTTATGTAGTCTAGTTAGTGACCATGACTCTTTGATGCTTTTAAATAATGAATGATGTTTTGATGCAAAGATATGAAAAGTAAATATTGATCTAAATCCTATATATCCAAGTGCAATATAAAATACAGCCCGAACTGCACCAGCTATGTCCGGAAATGCACTTTCTTTATAAAGTGAGAGTGGTAAATCGAATATTTGAAATAATCTTGGATTGATATTGAGTATCGGAAAGATAATCACTCCAATAAATATAAGTAGTACCCCAGTGAGTCCATATGCATGCACAATGTGCAATGCTTTTTTAGCAGAAAAACGTATTGTAGCCACAATACTTGGCCTATCATGTCTTTGAATCGAATGAGCAATATGGCAAAGCCCAACAATTTCAAGAAGCGCAAGATATAACAGCACTGTAATTGAAATTGCCAATACACAAATAAAGAAAATATTTTGGGGATTGAAAATAGGTACACCAGCGAGTGATTCAAGATTTATCCTGATAATATGCGGAATAGAAATAGACACAAAAGCGCCGACCAGAATTCCGATCGCGCGCATTGTGATTTCAAATAAGACAAGATCCTCGCCTCTTTGCTTTAATATATGAAGAAAGCGACGATAGACATTCATTGTTACACCGTTGGTGTCGTATTATTTGTTTTACCTTTAATTGAGTACTTACCATTTCCAGCAAAAAATACTGCCGCAGATGAAAGAAGCATCACAAGGTCGAGCTCTGCTTTGCTAAAGTTACCCATCTTTGTCTTGAAGATTGCGACAAGCATGATAACCGCAAAAAGAATCGCAACTACTGGTGTCCAAAGACCAAGGACCATGAAGAGCCCTCCAATAGTTTCAATAAGAGCTACTGCATATGCGAGAAATGGCCCAAAACCAAGTGAGTCGAAGAAACCAATAGTCCCCTGCATATTTGTAAGCTTCATAAGACCATGGTTAATAAATACTCCTCCAACTACGATACGGAGCAAAAGAAGACCAAAGTCAACATTTCGAGATGCAAATTTCATAAAATATTTCTTTTTTTAATTATGCTTTTACTAACGTGTATTATTATACCTCACATCAACAAAACAAAAAACACCTTTTAGGGTGTTTTTTGTTTACCATCATGTTCTATACGTTATGGGTATAAAACGGATGTAAGTGAGATATTACCAAGAAGATCGTCGGTCTCGACCGTAGTCTCCACCACCAAATCCACCTCGGCTTCCACGGTCTCCACCGCCGAAACCTCCTCGTCCACCTCGGTCACCACCGAAAGATCGTCGTGGCGCACCTTCTTCCTTAGGTCGAGCTACATTTACTGTAAGCATTCGTCCTTCGAAGTCCTTGCCATGAAACATTGCAATTGCATTCTGTGCTTCTTCAGCAGTTGCCATTTCAACGAATCCAAAACCTTTTGATCGGCCTGTCATCTTATCCATGATAATTTGAGCTGCTGATACATTTCCAGCTTGTGAAAAAGCTGCTCGTAATGAATCTTCAGTAGTTGAATAAGGCAAACCACCTACATATAACTTATTTTCCATATTGTGTTTACAAACTAATTAATTGCAATTGTCATTGCCAGGGACACACGAAGCACAATTCATCTTTTCGACTTGATTCGCTAACCGTTTTGGTCAGTGAGCACCGAAATGAGCGCTCGTCGACTGTCTATATATGTGAAATCACGTACGCGAAAACCCTTGGGCAAAGTATACCATTGATATGAGATATTGCAATGTCTCCTTTTAGCTAAGTAAAAAACCCCGGGCTTACGCCACGGGGCATTCACCTAATCAAACAGCTTTGCTGTTTGCCCACTATCAATCATTCCTTGATTTTCAATATAGCGTTTGATGGTGTTTTGATCTACGCCGACTGTAGAGACAAAGTATCCATCTGACCAAATACCGTCAGTGCCCCAATAGAGTTGTTTGAGAAATGGAAATTGTGTCTTTAGGTTTCTAGAGGTATTTGTTTTGAAGAGTCTGACCACACTACCCACTGATTCCTGTGGTGGTATAGATATGAGGGTATGTATATGGTTGGTATCGTGATTGATTTCTTTGATTTTAATACGTGGGTAGTGTTCAGTGACTTCGTAGAACTTCTGTTTTAGATGTTTCCATATCCCTTCGTTGGCTATTACGTTTCGACGGTATTTGGTTACCAGCACTATGTGATAATCACAGAGGTATACACAATGGTCGGCTCGTATGTATTCTTTCCTCATGTGGTGATTTTAGCATATGGAATGAAACTGATAGTGGGTACCGCTCCATCCCCGGGCTTACGCCACGGGGAATTTAGGCGGGATTAAA
>JBDKJM010000034.1:0-4709 GCA_039796555.1 Candidatus Parcubacteria bacterium
GGCAAAATCCGCAGGATTTTGACGAATGATCTTTGCGCCTCGCCCGCGCTCGACAAGCTCGCGCGGGGCAAAACCCAAAAATTTCCTATCATTTTTATTTGCGGCTCCCCCCACACCCCCCCCCGCGAAGCGGAAAATTTGAATGGAAGGAAAATTTTGGTTTTGCTGCTGCCGCTTCACTCCTCCAAAAAGGCTAATAAGCATAGTTTAGCATTTCTGCCAGTTTTACGCCCGCCTTTTCTCCGTCGTTTGCGTCGGCGCGAGGCGCTCCCGTCTCCGCGTTCTGTGTTAGTTTGAGAGTCCGCTCACACTTCGCAAACACCTCGCACTGGCCGTTCGCTTTGCTCACGATGCCTGCTCGGTGTTGCTTCGTGTTCGCTCGGTGGCTTCGGTCAAGTTTTCAGTATCGCACAGTAGTAGAACTTAGTTTTCCTCCTCTGGACAAAAGAACATAATTGTGCTATGTTCGCATTAGCTTCAAGATGATCTTGAGGTTTGTTCTTTAACAACCGAACCAGAAAGGAGGTCGTGATGAATCCCAAGAGTTTGGAAGAAAAAATACTTCAAAGCATCTCCGAGGAGCTTGGTGTGACCAACCTCCTTGAGATTCTGTCGACAACGCCGATGCGTCGCCTACAGCCTATCCTGGTGCATGCATTCAAGAATAGGGCGATGGTCAGAAAACCAACAGAGCTACTCCAAGAGTACGAAAGGAGGCAAGAATTTCTCGGGATTAGTTCGATGGCTCAAACCGAGCTGTACAAGTTTGCCCTTGCGTGTCACGAGGCGACACGGTCTACGTTCAAGAACGTTCAAACTTCTCCTATCGCACCTTTTGGTCTCAACGCGGTGCTGAGCATGGTGAGCCAAAACAATACCCTTTCCTCAATACGAGGGTCTGAAGTTGTAAGCGATCTAACTAGCCAGCTTGCGTTAGAATGTTCGCTTAGGAGAAAACGCAATATTGCTCGAAAAGATAAGAGTGCTGTAAATGTCAGTACGGCTGGCCGTGTTCTACGACTACAGCCGTTCGACAAGAGCAAGGGGTATATGCAACATTTCAACCTTTTTGCTCTTTGCTCTGGTGGGCCAAACATATCCTCGGGTGGCGGGTTCGCAGTCCCTTCGTTGCAAAAACATGTAGCAACGCTACTGAATGCTATCTCTGTTCTACACAGAGAGGGGTACAAATCGTCAGACATCACTGTCAAGGTTTCTGATATGCGATTTCTTGATCGGCTGATAGACGCGATCAAACTTTCTCGTGAAGATGTCTTGCGAAACTCACTTAACGACGACTTCGATCTGTTCACGGAGTACCGAGTTCAGTTTCCAAGAGAGGTTGAAACTGCGGATGAACTGAAGCCAGTGATGTTCAGTGACAATGGTCTCGCCGATAGGGTTAAGTACTTTGCACACATTGAGCGAGGTATCATTGAACCGCTTCGCTCAACCAACCCAAATGTCCGATTCTGCTTTGATTTCAACAGAAAAGCAGGCTTGGGCTATTATCCACATCTGTGTTTCCACATCTATGCCACAAATCAAAAAGGCAGTGTGGTTCAGATTGCGGACGGAGGGGCTGTTGATTGGGCTGCAAAACTGCTCGGTAATAAACGGGAGGCAATGGTTACCTCTGGAATAGGAGCCGAGCTGATGCAGAAGCTGTTTAAGGACGGCGACCACTAGGGGCCGGGGAATGTAAAAATTCTCCGGCCTTTTTCTAAAAGCAAACAACAATTTTCTTTTTATTTGAATCAATTCTTACTTTCCCTCCGTATGGCATCGGTATCTGCGGATCTGTATGACCAAAGTTCATATTTTGAACCACGGGAATATTTTTGTTGTATGTTCGCACTGTTTCAAGAATGGTTTTTTGTTGCTCATCAGTGTAGGTGGTTCGTTCTTCTTTAGTGAATTGCTTGTCGAATTCCCACGCTTTCGGCCGTCCAACAAAAATACCTTGAACCTCCTGCAATATTCCTCGCTCACCCAACGCGCGTATTACTCGTTGCACATATCCATGCGAAGGTATTTCTTCCGACGTTTCGAGCATAAGAACAATATTTCCAAATTCTTTAAGACCTGGGATTGGAGTATTGTTACGCAACATATCATCAATTGACTCTAAGCACCCGCCCCATAAGATACCTTCGCTATCCACTGGAGCATCCCATATCCACCCCGTGTTTTTTTCGTAGGTTCGTCTTGTTGCAAGTAGTGTTTCATCTTTCCAATTTAGACCAATCTCATTATATTCTTCTGAAGGACTGATTTCGTATTCGCCTGAATCAAACAAAGCATGACGAATATTTTCCGCCGTGTATCTGTCCATTTCTCCCTGCATTGCAAATTGTGTCATCACACAAGCCCCGTAATAGGAAGGAATTCCATGCTGAAACAAAAAGTTACAAAGGTGTGAATTGTCACTATATCCTAAAAACAGCTTGGGATTTTTTATAAATACATTCGGATCCATCTTGTGAATATAGGTAACCTGATCATCTCCGCCAATACTTGCAATTACAGCCTTTATATCTGGGTCAGAAAATGCTGCAATAATATCGCGAGCACGCTCTTCGGTGTTAGCATTTAGTTGTCTTGTGGTTGGATATTCAACCGGCACCAGTCCGAACTCATCTCGAATTCTCTGGAGTCCTAATTCAAACACCTTTGGAAAGATGGCAGGAGCCGCAAATGATGGCGACAACACTGCAACTTTATTTCCTTTCTGTAATTTTTGAAGTTTTTTCATAGTATTTTTTAATTTTTAACAAATGAATAAACGTAACATCCTGGAGTAATGTCAAAAGAACCATTTTCATTGCGATGCCTTGATGCTTGCTCCTTTATATCCTCAATGACGCTTTCAGTAAATGGTGAATCATTGAAATACGTCTCAAGATGGAAATTCATAAATGTTTCCAGCATCTCATCTTCCGATTTGTAATGAATCGCATCACCTTGTAAATGATTAATTGAGATCGTTATTTCTCCTTTTGTATCTAATTCCAATAAAGTTTTGTCGATGATTTGTTTTGAGGGGCTCTGTTCATCAATATTTGTAAAGGCAGGAAACACTCGCTTCCACTGCCTCATTAAAATACGCTGTTCATGTGAAAGTGAATCAAAATGTATTAAAAAGAATGATCCATTCTTTGCAATGTTTTGACGAACAAACTTTTTGATAACGGAGGAAATATAATCCCCAGCTTTTTCTGTGCCCAAACGATGAATATGTTGGTGCGTTGAATGCGAAAAACTCCAGAGTGTATATGCAAGGTCGTACACATTCTCGGTATTTTCCATATACTCGACCGCGTCAGAAACAATAAAAGATGATTTCTCGGGTAAATGTTGTTTTGCCGCTTCAAGCATTCTCTCGCTAAGGTCTGAAAAAGTATAGTTTGCATTAGATATTTCCGAAACCACAGTGTCGGAAGCTCTGCCGCTACCACAGCCTAATTCCAGTACCTTTAAAAATTTCCTATTTTGTAAAAACTTTTCAAGTAATAAAAGATCCGACACGCCTCCAAAGGTATATGGTTTCAACAGATGTTGATAATATTCTGGCGGAAGGTAATCTTCAACGGTATTTATCTTCGCAAGCCAAGGATATTGTTCCGTAAGTTTATTTGTTTTCATGTTATTTCTTTTCTGCAAGCATGAACATATTCATACCTCGATTAACTACTGTTTCGTTGGCGTTAAACCTCATTTCAATTTCAAATACCGATTTAAATACATCGGGATTTTCAAGATATTCACTTACAGCACTTTTCTTTTCGTTTTCTGGATCAAAGTCTTCTGGACCGGGCTGAACAAACACGGGCACACCGTATGTTTTATGTATATGAAATCCTGCGTCAGAAAAAAGTTTTTCTATGGATTCTTTTGAGTGAGTCACTAGCTCTGGAACATGTGGTGCCCATTTCACCATCTGTTCATCCGTAAGCTTTTGTAATTCTTCTGTGCCAGCTCGATAATTATTTATTTTGGAAGCCAGTGCGTTATAGTAACCATGACTCATTATGAGGATACGGCCTCCTGGTTTTAAAATACGGAATAGTTCTTTCGCTGCATTATCTTGCTCATATATAAAACTAAGTGGACTATAAATACTCACGATGCTGTCAGTACTGTTGTCTGTAAATTCATTTATCTGTGTCAGGTCTCCCTCTACCATGCTAATGCGATCAGATATGTTGCTTTTATTGATATTCTCTAAAGCTTTCGCAAGCATATCTTTCGAACGATCAAATACGACAAGTTTTCCTTTCAAAACCTCACTTAATTTTATTGCCCACCTTCCTGTACCTCCACCAGCGTCCATAGTAAGCGATGAATCTGTACAGTAGGGTGCAATCTCGCGTTTAATTATTTCTGTGATGATTTCATCTGACAATCGCCAAAATGCGCTGACACCAGCTGCTTTATCAACAGTTTTTGCGTATGGGTTAAAAAATGAGTCAAAAATTTCTTTTTTCATATTATGGTAGTGTTTTAATATTTTTAAGTCGTGGATAATGAATGACATCTTTAATATCAGAATATCCAAGTGCCCAGGCAATAAATCTTTCTATTCCTAATCCAAAACCAGATGTTGTTTTGTATTTCGGCTGTTTGCGAAGGTTAATGTACCATTCATAAGTTTCACTATCGACTTTTTGTCTTTCGAGAGACTCAATAATTTCTTCAGGATTATCTTG
>JBDKJM010000035.1:0-8345 GCA_039796555.1 Candidatus Parcubacteria bacterium
TAGAGCTATGGGAATGAAAAAATTATCTTGTTGTCCGAAAATGTCTTTGGCGTGACTTGTGTATTTGTCTTAATCGTATCATTTTGATACGATTAAGGTACTCAAATGATACGATTCATACCAAATATCAGTGAAAATCAGCAATCTTGCCTTTCATTATTTCTAGAAAATGAAAGTGCAGCTTCTTCGGAGATTCATCAAAAGCTATCAGAAAGAGGGTCGCAGATTTCACTTGGGGTTGAGAGAAAAAGCTGTGGGTGTGACAGGGTCCATATATAGACCTCTGGATAATATTCACCAGATCAGCGAGGCTTTGCAGAAATTGACTGAAGCTGTAAACCGAGCGAGCTCACCCTACACAAAAGCCTTGATTGCTTTGCTGGGACTAAGTTATATTCAACCATTTGAAGACGGCAACAAGCGTACCTCAAGATTACTTTGCAATGCTATTTTATTGGCGCATGAATGCTCCCCTCTTTCTTATAGAAGTGTTGACGAGAACAGTTACCGAGGATCAATACTCGTATTCTACGAGCTCAATTCTATTGTCCCTTTCAAAAAAATCTTTTTGGAGCAGTATGTCTTTTCAGCCAAAAATTATGTTGTTGGGTGATTACTAGAAAACCTCACGCTCGCTCCTTTTATCCAATATCTTTTATTCATAATTTTATAATAATTGTCCAGTTTGGATCACATGCCTAACCAAGGTTTCCGTATACCCTAGTTCATTACTGTACCGTGCTGCCTGATTATAATTTTTCCAATAATCCATCCGATAAACATTCCGATTAATAACAAAGTAATAATCGTTCCTAATTCAGGAAGTATCGAGTTTTGCAAATTAGCAAGCACATTAACTTTAGGACATACCGTACCCATGACAGGAACACCATTCTGATCAATATGATCTAGGTACGATCCAATACATCCGTTCTGATTAGCAAAGTAAATTGAAATGATTATTCCAATAACTGCTCCGCTAATCCCACCCGTTAATGTAAATTTCTTCATGGGAGTAATTATACCAATCTTCCTGCTGCGATCACATGCCTAACCAAAGTATGCGTATACCCCACCTCATTATCATACCAAGCCAAGACCTTCACCAAATTTCCACCAACCACACGCGTGAATGCAAGGTCAGCTATCGAGGCGTGAGTATTGCCGATGATGTCATGCGAAACTAACTGTTCCTCTGTGACTGTAAACAAACCCTTCCATCGTGCCTCTCCTGCAGCTTTTTTCAGAATGTCATTGACTTCTTCTGCTGTGGTCTGCTTCTTGGATACGAATGTTACATCAACAATAGATCCGGTAATTACTGGGACACGCAAAGAAATGCCATCAAACAAGCCTTTCAAATGAGGGTTGACTTGCGTAACGGCGATGGCCGCACCAGTAGATGATGGCACAATATTCTGCGCAGCGGCACGACCTTCACGAAGATCTTTCTTTGATGGACCATCTACTAATGCCTGACTAGCTGTGTATGCGTGAACTGTATTCAAGAGCGCTTTTTCGATGCCAAGTGCTTCATCTAGTATGGCAATGAGTGGGCTGGCGGCATTGGTAGTACATGAAGCATTTGATGAAATTTTGCATGACCCAAGCCTGTTTTCATTCATACCCATGAGCACGGCTTCACAGTGCATGAGAGCGTCGTGAGCGTCCTTGATGGGAGCAGTGACCACTACCCTTTTGGCGCCAGCAAGAATATGTGCATTGGCTTTTTCGGCCGAAGTAAATAACCCTGTTGACTCCACAACAATATCAATATTGAGTAATTTCCAAGGCAGAGCCGCTGGATCTTTTTCTGATACAAACTTTATTTCGCGTTTTCCTGATTTGGAACCAGAGAGAGAATTGTCGATAACTATCGAGTTATTGGATTTATTGATCGAAACACCAAACTTACTGACGCCATATGCTGTGTCGTATTTGAGAAGATATACAAAATTGTCGATACTTCCTAGATCGTTCACTGCAATTAACTCAATTTCTGGACGATCAATAGCAACTTTGACGAAAGCTCTCCCGATACGACCAAAACCATTTATTGCTACGCGAATTTTTTTCATAAATATTAGACTAGATATATGTGGATAACATGGCCATTCTAACACATACACAAGATATTTCGTATATGATATGCTCCATATGGTAAGGCAGAAAACTGGCAATTTGCCAAAAACGAAAACTCAATAAGATCAATGAATGCCCCACATGTTGATACTGGTACGAGTGATCCTGTATGGACACTGCAAGACGCCGCACAGAAACTCATGAACGCACTCGTGGCCATTGCTGAAAAAAAGCTCCGGCTTCCGAACAAGTTCAAAGTTGCCCACGTGCGGCCACAGGCAGATTTCGACAGGATTGGCGAAATGGAGGAGAGTGTCTGTTTCATCTATCTCCGGATGGCTAATGGACGCAAGATCCGTTTTGCCGCCACTGACTCTGAACAGGCACGACTTAACTTCCTCGAAAGAAGCCGTCGCCACGGTGAGTTCACACCTGCGGTGGCACCGTCACCTGATGAGGACATGCTGGGATTGATCGAGCGGGTGCAAAGACTAATTTTCCGCACGGTCACCTACCTCAAGAACAAGGTTCGAAGATTCCAGTCGGGGCGAAGGAACTGCTACGTCCGTGCCCGTCACAAATTCTACCATCAGCATCACTATTGTTTTCGTTGTTGAATGAATCTTGCTGAGCAAGATTCGTGAAGATCATGCGCGACCAACGTCTAGGGCGCGCTTTTTTGACTACTAATAATGTAAGTTACCCGCCCTTAACTGGTAACTGGTTTCTCAAGTATAAATTGGGTTCTAGCAAATTTAGTATTTCCTCACCACCCCCGTTACCACGGCGGCCACCTTGATGTCATATTCGGGATAAATGGGTTTGTAATTTTTGTTGGCTGGCTCCAGGAAAACTTTGCTTCCCTGTCTGCGAAAATATTTCATGGTCCAACCACCATCTACTTCGGCAATCACAATATCCCCGTCCCTGGGATCAGACTTGCGCTCTGCAACTACTAGATCGCCCTCCTGGATACCTGCCTCAATCATAGAATCACCCTTGACCTCAAGTAAATAAGTTTTGTCTTTGTCATTGATCAAGTATTCGTCAATGCTCATAGTATCCAACTCCGTTTCTTCTGCTACGGTCGGAAAACCTGCCTCTACCAAGCCGAGCATAGGAACTTCACCTATGAGTTTGTTGGGAATGAGTCGGCCACTGGAATCTTTTTCCAGAACTCCCTCGCCTATAAGCTTGTTGACCAACTTGTAGACAGCGTTCTTGGACTTGAAACCCACCAAAGTCATGATCTCACCATATGAAGGCATGCGTTTGGTACGCTTGTAGAAAGAAATGATTTTATTTTTGTAAGTATCTGACATGATGGTTTAGTCTTAAGGTTTACAAAGTCCATTTAATAATTATCTGAATTATAACACTGTCTTATAATTTTTAATTTTACGATTAAATTTGATTGGTGGTTGTTACTTTTAGAATATCGGGGTTACTCCTTAATGTTAATAAACATTTCAACTTTCAAACTTCACACTCACACCACTCTCACAGTCCACAAAGTAAATGTACTCGGGGAAAATACGCTTACCTTATGAACTTGAAGAATGGTGCGAATCTAGTTGAATGCAAAAGTCAAAAAACTGAATAGTGTTTTCCTAGACGCTAATCGTGCAAGTTGAGCCATGAGAAATTTGTGGCGAACGGCCTGACGCTTGTATGAAAGGCCTCGGATGATGCACATGTCAATCTCTCGATTGAGACGATGGATCTCCGTGCGGATGGTTCTAACTGCTTGATGTTTGCTCATGGGTTTAGGTTTATTTTATTAAATCTTATCTTTGCGAAGACAAGAGCCAGAAGTGGAGTCACAAGTCATGCAGTAGCGCCTGCTAAACTTCATGACCTGTGACTGGGTAACTTCTTGACTGTTTTAAGTATAGGTGAACTATCGTTCACCTGCAAGTCCTGACCTGTGGATAACTACATTTTCTAGGTCTTGCCCAAAAATACTTTTTCCAAAACTCCGGTTGAGATAATATCGTGTGGCTTACCTTCAGCATATACTTTTCCTTTATCCAAAACGTAGGCTCTACTGGTTATTTCCAGTAGTGATTTCAAATTATGCTCAACAACGAAGATGGCCGTTTTGCGACGCTCATTTATCTCTTTGACTTTGGCGAAAACTTCTTTGACAATCTTTGGTGCTAATCCGAGCGATGGTTCATCGAGCAGTAGGACTTTGGGATCAGTCATCAGTCCTCGCGCGATTGCTAGCATCTGTTGCTGACCACCGGAGAGCGTGCCAGATTTGGCTTTGAGTTTGGATCGAAGTACAGGAAAAAGATCAAGCACGTTTTCTATTCTCTCTTTTCTTTCTTTGTTACTAGAAATAGACCAGCCACCTATCTCGATATTTTCATAGACTGTGAGATGTTTGAAAACGCGTCTACCTTGAGGTACGAAGGAAATTCCGCGATGCACTACTTCATGCGACACTGGTGTAAATGCGTGACCTTCCCAGTAAACTACTCCAGTCTCTATGGGCGCCAAACCAAATATGGTTTTCAATATTGTTGACTTGCCTGCACCGTTCGGACCCATGAGCGCCACCACCTCTCCTTCGTCAATGGAAACCGTTGCTCCATCTAGAGCTTTGACTCCACCATAGTGCACATGTATATCGCGGAGTGAGAGTAGTGTCTCTGATTTTGTGGCTGTATTAGTCATGTTTGGCATGGCCGAATTATGACATTCTGTGCTTGATATTGCAAAAAAGTCCCCTAGTGCTAGGATTGAATATGAAAGGGTAAAACTATGAACGTCAATGACAACATCCAGGTGGATATTCTGGGTGGGAAAGCCGTGTCATTGGTGATTGAGGATCCTGATGATGGGAAGCTCAATAGGCTGGCAAATCATATTCGCAACTATGTATCAGACAGGGTGCGCAGTAGTATGAGCATCGCGCCTGGTACTGAAGGTACTTGTTGGAAAATGGTTTTGCACATTCCGGTTATTGAGCATCTAAAGCGCCCACTAGTGATCAGCGCTTTGGAACAGTCCAAACTGAACATTCATCGTCAATAGGTTCGCAACACCCATGACATATGCATCCCTCCAAAATCCTCCCTCACGCCTTTAAGGATCTTCTTTTCTCGAAGGCGTGATTTCTATTTTATTTCTGTAGGAGAGCCATTCTTGATTTGTTTCAAAATAATAGCTCTCTTATAAACTCCAAACTGATCAAATTTTCCAGTAGAACTTAACTTACCTCTGACTCATTCGGCAGAATCGCCACAGTCGAGACTCCTGCTCTGCAAAATCAAAACTTGACATAAATGCATTATTCGTGCTACAATAGTCGTGAATGAATGCTCTTTATCCGCTGTTTGGTCAGCTGTTTGCGCTCGTACTTGTTCTCTATCTGTTCGGTCTCGGCTTTGCCACGATCGCAGGTGGCAGTACGCTCGCAGGACGGTTCAACAAATGGTATCTGAAAATGATCGGCCGCGGAGTTCGACGCTTGGCCAAGTTGATGGTCAAGGGTGTTGAGAACTTCTTCAAGTGGGTACACTCAAAGTTGTAAGGGTGTACCCGCCCTTTTTTATTATTGAAGATACAAATTATACCCAATGACGATAACTACAACTACCAAAAAGCCTATCGTAATTTATTCATAGTTCAACTATAAATATTTTCTTAAATCATTCTCCCAGGTAAGCTTCGATCACATCTTTTCGAGCCAATACCTCACTAGCATTCCCTTCTGCCAAGAGTTGCCCTGCATCCAGTACGTATAGATGGTCAGACAACTCGCGAATCAAGTCCATGTTGTGTTCTATTAATACTACAGTTTTACCATGTTCTCGCAACTCCTTCATAACTGCAACCACAGTTTTTATCATTTCTGGGAATAGTCCAGCAAATGGCTCATCAAAGAAAATAATCTCTATATCCCCCACGCCACTGTGAACAATAGCCAGCACGCGGGCAATTTCCAAAAGTTTGCGTTGACCATATGATAGGTTTTTGGCCAGTTCGTTACGCTTCTCCCATAGACCAACCTTTTTCAAGACTTCTTCAGCTTTTTCCAGGTGTAGTTTGGTGTGCTTTTCAAACAATGCTTTCCAAATACTGCGTTCAGTCAGAACTACCAGAATATTGTCCAGAACCGGCATCTGTTCGAACAGCCTTACGTCCTGAAAAGTCCTGGTCATGCCATAGAATGGAACCTCATAAGCGCGAATACGTGTGAGTTTCTCGACACCAGCAATGATCACCTCACCGTCATCTATTTCGTGCATTCCAGTCAATGTGTTGACCAACGTAGACTTGCCCGAACCATTCGGACCCACGATGGATGTGATTTTCCCTGGTTCAAAGGAAATGGAAAGTTTGTTGACGGCATAGACTCCGTCGAAGTGTTTTACTAGTTTGTTGGTTGAGAGGAGGGGCATTTTTATTACTTCAGAAGTATACCAATATCAAGTAAAAATGCTACTAATGCCATACTGATACACAAATAGCTGAAAATGGAGCGTTGACAAATTTATATAATCTGCTAAACTACAGGTGTATTTCTAATGAGAAGCACCTCTTAAGGTTTCGTCCTTAAGCGGTGCTTTTCTTATATTCCAGTTTTTGCCTTAAATTGGCCATAAAGCGTATTTTCTCCTTAGCAGACTTCTTCAGAAGTGTAGAACAGTTGTTTTCGTCAGGACTTAATACTGTTTCTAATTTATTATGAGTATGTAAATGCTCAACCAGTGAGTAAAAGTCGCCATCGCTTGAGACGATTATGGCCTTATCAAAGTTAGCCCACTCAATCATGACAGAAAGGACCATGTCGGCATCAACATTACCTTTTATATTGCCATCTTCGTCAGGAGTTGATTGACTTTATAAAGTTAAGGGTTTAATATTATTGTCATTGACGAGAATGAGTTTAGACAAAAGTCTTGAACCCAAAGACCCAACGAAAGACCGTCCCTTCGCCTTACGGCTCAGGGCGGGTTTGTGTTATATAAATAGTTCTACTACTTCACCCAAGTCTCAAACTTCCCATCTTTTACTATATCCAATCTAACCTGCGTGGTAACAGCAGAATGGTTCTTATTGAAAGCAAATGAACCATTAGGTGTTGTAAAGTTCACGGTTTCTAAGGTTGAAACCAGCTTTGACTTATCTTTTTTGATCATGGTAAGGGCATCAACAAGAATATAAACTGCGTCATAAGCGCGGTTGGCAGACTTATCAGGCTTTATACCATATGCGTCATTAAACCTTTTTATAAAATCATCTGTTGAAACATTCCAATTGACTGAAACTACCCCATTGAAGACTTTGGGATCTACATCAGGCACTGATAGAGCATCTTGTAAACCAACGTGAGTGATGATTTTCGGATTGTAGCCAAGTTGCTTTGCTTGAGTCACGAAAGTATATGGGTCAATCGCAATCATGTCTAGAAATACAAGATCTACGCCAGATTGCTTCAGTTTTAGAATTTGAGTGCGGAAATCATTGTTACCGATCTGTTTGTATGTTTCAGAAATCAGCGGCTTCTTACCAAGTTCAATCTGTATGTCGTTCAAGGTTTTCTCTATCTGTTCTGCAAATGAACTCTCAAACCTAACTATTCCAAGTTGTTTGTATGTAGTAGTAGAGAGGTATGTCTTGAAGACGCGAATGATGTCACTGAACTCTGTCATCATCACAAAAGAATTTTTATTTGTATCGAATGATCCAGGAATTCTAGGATTTGATGGAGAGATGACTATGGTGTCTCCATCTTTGGCTAGTGAAAATAGAGGTTGAGTCACAAAATCAAAATTACTGCCAATAATGGCATCAACATGATCAACGCCAGTCAGTTTGTGATACAGGCCAGCTGCGGTTTTCGGATCAGTTTGGTCGTCCTCGTAAACTATTTGTACCTTTTGACCATTTACTCCACTCTCATTCAATTCCTTTGCCGCAAGCTCAATACCTTTGTGAGACATTTCTCCGAAAGACGCTGCAACTCCAGTTTCCGAAAGAATGCTGCCGATCTTGATTGTTTGAGGAGAACTATCAGATTTCCCCGCAAAAACTACCACTAGAATTAGTATGATTATTACTATGACTGCAAAGATAACTTTTTTCATGGAGATGGGGGGTTTAGGAATAATTACTAGATTGAAAGTATAGCAATTATACATAAAAATTCAATCTATCTACATGAAACTCTGAATACCAAAACAAAAACCGCCCAAGACTTGCGTCCTGTGCGGGGTGTGAGATTGGAGATCGCAGTTTTACGATCCGGG
>JBDKJM010000036.1:0-2807 GCA_039796555.1 Candidatus Parcubacteria bacterium
CAGTGCTGGCAAGGGTCGTGGTTTTTTGGTTTTTGGTTTTTTGGTTTTTTCGATAAAACCAGGATTTCAAAATTCCCCATTTTTGTGGTTTTATTGCGTAACCTAATACCGGGCACAGTATAGTGCACGCAAATTGCTACCCTTCGGCTTCCTTGGCTCTTGCTTGGCCTTGACTGTCCTAACGAAACAACAGGTAGCGATGCCAGGATTGTCATCGCTCGATGTCGACACAGGCAGCCAATCCGAGATTCTAGACGTCGTCCGTGAACACCCCACTGAGTTGGTTACCGATGCTGACCCCAGTACCAGCCAAGCCACTACTAGTCTCAAGCGTGGAAGAAAACGTACAGATCTGTGGCAGTGGTTTACTGAAACAGAAGGTGCCCACTTGCTGAAAGAAGCTCTGTGCAAGCATTGCAATAAGAATGTCAAGTACCACCGCAAATCTGAACTCGTCAAAGCGCACCTCTTATCCTGTAAGAAGTTCCAATCTGCAATGCAACTCCTCGCTGTTGAAAACCGGCCGCTGTGGTTTATCGAAGAACCCAACAAAAAACAGCAATTGTCCTTGTCCAGTACCAATAGTCGCCAGACTTTTATTCAACAATATGCTCTTCCCCCTTTGAGTACGAAGGCAAAAGCTGAATTTCAAGAAAAAATGGCAATGCACTATTACATAACTGGTAGTTCTTTCCAAAGAATAGAAGACCCGATTTTACAAGAAGCCATTGCTTGTCTCCGCCCAGACAGAGATATCTTACCATCCCGAAAGAAGCTGGCAGGACCCTTACTTGAGAAGTGCTATGAATCTGTAAAAGCCACGTGTGATCAATACTTAAGGCAGCCTTCAACCTATGTCTGTCTCGCAACGGATGGCTGGTCCAATATTAAAAACGAAGCAGTTGTCAATTACATGGCGATTTCGCCCGGAAAAAGTATCATGCTTGAAACAAAATATACTGGTTCCCAAGGTCATACTAGTGAATGGATTTCAGACGACATCAGACGCGTTCTCAATGTATATAAGGACACGAAATTTGCTGGCTTCACAGACAACACCGCCGCTAATAAGTCAGCCTGGCTGATGCTAAAACAGGATTACCCCAAGATGTTTTTCAATGGATGTATGTCGCATGGTCTACATCTGTTAGTCAAGGATATATTTGCAGCTAGCAAAGTTAGACGGGCTGGCTGTCTTGAGCCTGGATATCCCGTTGGATATCCATTCGAATACCTCCTACAGTTTGCCATTGAATGCAAAGATATTGTGAAGTTTTTTCACAACCATCATGCCCCACGACACGCTCTAACCACAGCCCAGCGTGAAGCAAAACTTAGAGCGTTGGTCAAACCGGCGCCAACAAGGTATTTTATTCATGAGAGAGTCGTTGGACTTGTATGTATAATTTAATTTACAGATGGGTTCGTTATTCAATTGCTTTGATTCGATACTGAAATCAGAAAGAATCATATATAGCCTCGTATCATCAAGAGACTTTATCCAGGGAAATGCTAGACAGAAGGAAGAACGTATATCCTTACGGGATACAGTTCTTAGCGACAGCTTTTTAGACAAGCTTAAGAAATCGATCGCCATCCTGGTCCCGATCCAACGTTTAATCACTAAGTACCAGGCTGATTCGATACCAATATCCGAAGTTCTAGTGGATTTCGGCGACTTGACTAAGGAATATTCGACGCTTCGGGACCAAAAGAAAATTACAAATATCGAAAATGACTACCTTCGGTCACTGTGCAAGCAGCGGTATGAATTTCTCTACGGGGATTCACATGGGTTAGCATATTTGCTGGATCCCAGATTCATTGGGGAGAGGTTGTCGCCTGAAAAGAGAAAAGATCTTGAGAATATTTTGTTTTCTTTTAATGACGAAATTGGAAAGACTAGGCAGGAAGACTATAAGATCAAGATTTTCCAGCAATATACACAGTTTGTTATATCTGCCCAAGCTGAAAAACAGAGCAAAAGTTTCCGATACGTGATGCTGGAAAGAAGTTTAAAAAGCCCACTGCAATATTGGCAGACGGATGGCTTGGCATGGCCAGAACTCCAGGCGATCTGTCTACGTCTGTTCTCGCTCGCGACTTCGTCTGCATCGTGTGAGAGCAACTTCTCCAATCACGGTTTCATACATTCCAAACTCAGAAATTCTCTGACACAGGGCAACGTCGAAAAGCTGGTGTATATTCGCAGCAACTATCTTCAGTTCAATGATTCGGCCGTTTATAAGAGCAATCATTGTGGTTCTGATGAGGGCGATTCCGATTGCAGTGTTTGAATGAAGTTAATAAAAAAATCCTTTTAAACCATTGGTTTTTATATGGTTGAATTCCAAAAAAGAATAAACCAAAAATGGATGGGCAAAATCCGCTGGTTTTTTCCAGCCTTGATAAGCCGTGCACAACCTTATAGGGAGGTTGCGTACCCCTTATAACCGCAACTGGTTGCGTACGGAGCAGGGTCGTATATTAAAAAGCGGGGATATTTTCTTCCGCCGGCGGAAGCGCAGTTTTTCTTTCGTCATCTGAAGCAGCGGACAAATTCCGTACACTACCGCCACATTGATGCGCTTGCAGCAAACAAAAATCATCTCCAAGTGTTTTTATTTATAAAGCAAAAAATCATAAAATTTCCATTGCAAGGTCAGTGCTTCTTGCAGTTCGTTCCAGACTCTTTCGGATGTGTCTAAATGGGCATTTGCTGCCTCACCGATGGCCCTGACTGATTTTCCCATTCGCTTTGCAAGGCGAACAATTGCGCTGCCCACTCTGCTGAGTCTGACCATGGG
>JBDKJM010000037.1:0-8630 GCA_039796555.1 Candidatus Parcubacteria bacterium
AGCGGTTGTGATTTCAGCCATGTTCATTTTGCAATCTGCAATTATTTCACTCATCGGACTTTCGTTCGACATTTTCCTGGAAGGGTACACATCAAATAGTCATGTTGGTTCGGTTCGTGGTCTGTATTCAGCAACCTTGAACGCTTCATGGGTCATCGGCCCGCTCATAGGTAGCATGCTTATAAACGGTATGAATAATTACCGCAATACATACATTGCCGCTCTGGCTATGCTCTTCCCTTTGCTATATTTGGTTTACAGAAATTTTCCTCGCTTCAAAGACCCCAACTACACCCACCTTTCACCCTGGCATTTGATCAAGCACATTTTCTCAAACAAAAACTGGTCTAGACTTTTCTTTGCAAATATTATCTTGCAAACTTTCTATGCCTGGATGGTCATTTATAGTCCGATTTATTTGAATAAAACAATCGGCTTCAGTTGGGACGAGATAGCCATCATTCTCACCATCATGCTCATTCCTTTTCCACTTATTCAGTATCCTCTCGGCAAGATGGCAGACAAAAAATACGGCGAAAAAGAGATAATGTCTATTGGCTTTGCCATTATGGGTGTCGCTACTATTGTATTACCTGCCTTTAATCTTCAGAATGTGGCTCTGTGGGCATTACTCTTATTCATCACCCGTATTGGTGCGGCTTCGGCAGAAATCATGATTGAAACTTATTTTTTCAAAACTGTTTCATCACGTGATTCAGCAGTTCTCGGCTCCTTCCGTGTCACACGTCCGATCGCCAACTTTATTGCCCCACTCATCACTGGCGTAGGACTATTATTCACATCACATGCATACTTATTCGTAATTATAGGAATGATTTCACTTATGGGTCTTTGGCCAGCCATGACCATCAGAGATACCAAGTAAAAAAACACGAAATCAGAAGTACGAAATCCGAAACAAATTCAAAGCACGAAATTCGAAATTTAAAACCCCAGTAAATAGGTTTCGAATTTTATATTTCGAATTTCGGATTTGTTTCGGATTTCGTGCTTCGGATTTCCTAGCCTCCTCTCGGATTTCGTGCTTCTGATTTCGTGCTTGTTTAGTATTTCGTGCTTCGGATTTCCTAGCCCCCTCTCTGATTTATTACTTCCTATTTAACAGCCTCAACACACAAAAACATCGGTATCTCTTTTCTGACACGGTCTTCTTCTGCAGAATGTGGACCTGCCTGACTCTTTTTGTGCGAAATCCACTCTTCAAGTCTGGTTACAGCCAGATTATTTTTGCTCAATATTTTGAAATATGACTGCAGTGGTCTATGGAATGAAACTGTAAATTTTTTCTTGTCTTGATTCTTTTCGCCAGGCGTCATGTCAATTTTGATTTGATCATTTGACATATATGAGTTAACTCGGCGATACATTGAAAGTGCATCAACTATTTTGCCGTCCCTCTTTTTTTCTTTCTTACCATCTTCAGCCTTAGCTGTTCCCCATGAAGAATTTTTGGGTATTCGAAAAGCGGGATGGTTTATGACAAAAACAACCTTGCCACCCGGTTTCAAAACTCGCGCACATTCAGCGAAAACTCCTTGAATATTTTCTATGTTCTGTAAAGCAAGAATTATTGTAACGACATCAACTGAATTATTTTGGATAAATGGAATACTATTTGCCGGAGAGACATGGAACTTAGCTTTACCAGATGTCTTTTTATTATGTTCCAAGGCTAGATCAATAATTTCTCTAGAAATGTCATAACCAACGACTTCTGCTCCTTTTTCTGAAAAGGCACGTGCAAAATACCCTTGCCCACAAGCTAGGTCAATAATGGTAATGCCCTTCTTTGGATCAACTATTCTAAGTAAATTTGGTAAAATAACATTCTTTTGGAAAGAATTGGGGTCTTGTTCTAGGAGATTATCGTACCAATCAGATACATTATCCCATGAGGTTTCTAAGGTTTTCATGTATGCAAAATAACATATTTTCTTGACATTGACCAAACTCCTTGCAATCCATATTTTTACGTGTTACTATCCTCTAACTATGATAAATGCAGAAGTAACCCGCAATGCTAATGAAAACGCTCTGGGCGTTATTCGACGTTTTACCAGAAAAGTTCAGGGTTCTGGCATTATTCAGCGCAAGCGTAGTATTCGCTTCGCCACTCGCGTCCAATCTCCATACAAGGTAAAACAGCGAGCTCTCAAACTCATCAAGCGACGTTCAGACATGGCAGAATTAGTCAAACTTGGAAAGGCTCCTATCAAGGCAGAACGTGGTGCAAAGAAATAGTCCTGAATGAAAGTAAGTGTCATAAATGAAACCAGGTCAAAAATCCCTAAAATAGATTTTTCTGCTATCAAAAACGTCGCCATAGGAGCAAAATATTCACTTAATTTAATTTTCACAACTTCTGCAAGAATAAAAAAGCTGAATACCATTTATCGTAACAAAGAATGCCCTACCGATATCTTGAGTTTCCCCATTTCCAATTCAGAAGGTGAAATTTACATTTCAAAAAAGGAAGCGCTGGCTAAGGCGAAAAAATTTGATCGGAAATATGATAATTTCATTGCTTTTCTATTCATACACGGCTGTACCCATTTGAAAGGACACGACCATGGGGTTATAATGGAAGACATAGAGAGAAAACTTCGAAAGAAGTTTGCGATATAAAAAGTTTGTAAAGTTCGAAAGTTCATAAAGTTAAAGTAAACACTGACTTTATGTGCTCAAAATTTTACGAGCTCTAAAACTAACTCATGGCACGAAATATAATTACAGGTATAGACATCGGCACTTATTACATAAAAGTAGTGATTGCCAATGCTAAGGAGCGCACGGAACGCGGTTTCCCAAAAATCGTCGCTGTGGGCGTGGCAGAATCACGAGGTATGAGACATGGATATGTCACCAATATGCGTGATGTGGCCACAAGTATTCGTAAGGCGGTAGCTCAAGCAGAGGAAAAATCTGGCCAGAAAGTCAGGAAAGCATTTATTGGTGTTGGTGGGATTGGCTTGAATTCGACCATAGTAAATAGTTTTGTTATGACCTCTCGCGCTGACGCAGAGATTACCGAACTGGATCTGACCAAGCTTCATGAACAGTGCGAAAAAGACATGCCCATTTCTGCACGTGCTAACCGCAGAATTATCTACGATATACCTGTGCAATACAAAATAGACAACTTCCCATCTCTTGGCCCACCACTCGGATTGACAGCAAATAAAATTGAACTCAAAACTCTTTTCATCACTTGCCTGGATCATCATGTGGCTGATCTCATCGCATCGGTCAATGAGGCAGGTATTGAAGTAGAGGACATCATGGCTTCGCCTGTGGCGGCCAGCTTTGTAACTCTTTCCAAGATGCAAAAAATTGCTGGGTGTGTATTGGCTAATATTGGTGCAGAAACGGTATCTATTTCAGTTTTTGAAAATAATATTCCTATATCTCTAGAAGTTTTTCCTATCGGTTCCACAGATATCACCAACGACATTGCTCTGGGTCTAAAAGTGCCACTTGAAGAAGCCGAGCAAATCAAAATCGGTGCCATCACCGGCTCATCATATCCTCGTAAAAAACTTGAAGAAATTATAAGCGCCAGACTTTCTGATATTTTTGAACTTATCGAAGCTCATTTGAAAAAGATTGGCAGGAACGGCCTCCTACCTGCTGGCATTGTTATCACTGGAGGAGGATCAGGACTAAACTCTATTGATGATCTAGCAAAGATAGCACTCAAGCTTCCATCACGCATTGCTTCACTTGGCATTATTGATGGAAAATCTTCATTTAAGGACAGCCCACTGTCAGTTGCATACGGTCTGTGCATTTGGGGCATTCATGCCGAGGAAACACCAGAGATTGACCAAACTGCAACATATCTCAAAAAAGTTTGGAAAAAGGCCATACGCAGTGTGAAGCAGTTATTGCCGTAGTTTAATATAATAAATTACAGTAGATATTGTGCAATCAACATAGTGACCCAGTAACCACTTGCACCCTTTTCATTAATTGTTATTATAGACCCATAGTTTATTGATAGCTGTTGCTCCACAAAAGCCGCTTTCCATTTTACATGGGACGCGGTAAGCTTATTCTTACCCAACTTATAACATGCCAAACATTACTCCCGATATCGAAGCATTTGCCCGCATCAAGGTCCTAGGCGTTGGTGGTTCTGGCGGTAATGCCGTCAATCACATGATCAGCTCCAAAGTCCGTGGTGTTGACTTTATAACAGTCAATACTGATTCACAGGATCTTCATCGTTCCTTGGCAAAGAAGCGCATTCACATTGGCAAAAATATTACCCGTGGTCTCGGTACAGGTATGAATCCAGAACTTGGGCGACGCTCAGTAGAAGAGACTCGTGATGAGATACAGGAAGTTGTCAAGGGTGCAGACATGGTATTTGTAGCCGGTGGATTTGGTGGAGGTACATGCAGTGGCGCCGCACCTATGGTTGCGCGTATCGCCAAGGAACTCGGATGTCTAACAGTAGCTGTGATCACCAAACCTTTTTTCTTTGAAGGACGTCAGCGTTCACGCATTGCTGAAGCGGCATTAGAAGAAATGCGCAAAGAAGTTGATGCCATCATTGTCATTCCCAACGACCGTTTGCTTTCAGCCATCAGCAAAGAAACTACAGTCAAAAATGCTTTCGCCATGTGTGATGAAATTCTCCGCCAAGCAGTTGAAGGTATTTCTGATCTCATCACCACACCAGGATTGATCAACATAGACTTTGCCGATATTCGAACAGTCATGGAAAATGCCGGCTCCGCGCTCATGGGTATAGGTTCTGCCTCTGGTGAAAACCGTGCCATAGAAGCAGCAAAGGCCGCTATCAATTCTCCTCTTCTAGATGTTTCTATTACTGGTTCAAAGGGTGTTCTATTCTCTATCGCTGGTGGTGAAGACCTAACCATGTTTGAGATCCAGGATGCGGCAAAGGTCATCACCGAAAGTATTGACCCTGAAGCCAAGATCATATTCGGTACGGTTCGCGATGATAAGTTGAAGAAAAATGAGATCAAGATCACAGTTATTGCTACAGGTTTTCCAGAAAGTAACGTTGCTACTCCACGTTCTGCCTCGCCGGTGTCCGCAGAGCCAACCATTGCTGGTATTATGAAAAGTGTTGCCGAAAAGGGAGAGAAGTCCGAACGTGGTGGCACAGAGCGTGGCAAAATTTTCAACTCTATGGGAGATATCAAGCGCGACACAGGAACTCCAGCAAAAGTTGCTGATAAAAAAGAAGAGAAGAAAGATGACGATGATGATTGGGGTGCTATACCAGCCTTCTTAAGGAGAAGTAGATTAAAATAAGTTACACAACTTAACCCCAGGTCTACCCTAGGGTTAGTTTTTTGTGCTAAAATGCTTCCACTATGACTTACGACCTCGCAATTATCGGTGGTGGACCAGCGGGAGCGGCCGCTGCCGTTTATGCCGCACGAAAGCGTTTAAGAACAGTTTTTATAACTAAAGATTGGCTTGGGCAAAGTAATGTTTCAGAAAAAGTAGAGAACTGGGTCGGAACAGTTGCTATTTCAGGCTTAGAATTATCCAGTAGCCTAGAAAAGCATGCCAAAGCTTATGCAGAAGGAGTTATTGATTTTAAGGAAGGTGAATTGGCTATAAAAATAGAAGATACAAGTGCACATGGTGCAAATGAACCTAGAGTATTCACTATTACAACCGACAGGGGTTCTTACAATTCCAAGAGCATTCTAATAGTATCTGGTAGTAGTCGCCGCAAGCTCAATATTCCAGGTGCAGAAAAATATGAGCACAAAGGACTGACTTATTGTGCAACATGTGATGGTCCACTATATTCTGACCAGGATGTTGCTGTCGTTGGTGGAGGTAATGCTGGATTTGAATCAGCCGCACAACTACTTGCCTACTGCAAGAGTGTAACCCTTTTGAGTAGAAGCGAATTCAAGGCCGACCCGGGAACAGTTGAGAAAGTCTTGAATAACCCAAAAATTAAAGCCGTTGAGTTCTCATCACCAAAAGAGATCAGGGGTGGTCAATTTGTCACTTCACTTGTCTATACAGAAACGAAATCCGGTAAGGATATTGAAATCCCAGTTACAGGAATATTCGCTGAAGTTGGATCAATTCCAAACACTAATTTTGCCAAGGATATTATCAAACTAGACAAATTCAACCGCGTAGTTGTAGATCCACGCAATCAACGTGCATCAGTAGAAGGCATTTGGGCGGCTGGTGATTGTACGGACGGACTATTTCATCAGAATAATATTGCTGCTGGTGATGCGGTAAAGGCCGTTGAGGATGTTTACTTGTGGGTACATGCCAAATAAACTGACTAGTCATTTCCGCTTTCAACTACTGCTTTATTAATGATTATTTATTTTTTTCGTACCAGAATTAATTGCTTGTTCACAGGCACCCCATAATCCCCTTCCTGCTTCCTTGGCGTCATTTTCAATTTTCTTAAATTCTTCCTGATACATATATGTTTTGCCGTATGTGTATTCTCTGGCATAACCATTTTTTAAAAGAAATTCATTTACAAACAAATCGGTTTCTTCATTGGCTCCAGACCTTAAATAGACGTAAGCTAAATACCTCCCGTATTTATCCTTCTCTTCCCTATTTGGATTCAATGTCAAGCGAACATTTTTACCCATCAATAAGTTCTTGGTTTCTAGAGATGCCTCTTGACCATAGCATTGAACCTGCTTTCGTGGGTCTACGCTTTCAGGTGTATCAATACCAAGCATTCGAACAGTAACTATATGTGATCCGACTTTCACCTTAAACGTATCCCCATCAAGAACATATTCGACATGATAGGACTTATTTCCGTCAATTGTAATAACGGTAGCAGAGTAAATGGCATAATAACCAGGAACACACAACAAAATCAGCACGATCACAATCGTAACTACTTTCTTGTATTTCATTTTAGTAATAATTCAACTAATTTGACGACTGTTGCAGGTTTCTTCCACCAGATAATTCTAGCAAACAAAAATGCCGCGTGAAGCAGCAAAAGTGAGTAATGGGTGGATTAGTTTTATCCTAGCTTGAATTTACAGTATTAAATAAAGTACTGCAGGTATGTGAAATGGAAGAGGAATGCAATTATTTTAAGTCGAAGACTATGAGGAGCGAAGCGACGAAGGGTAGCCCTCCACACAATTTGTTTCACTAAAGTAGCCCTACGGGGAATCGAAGCTTACAGCTTCAGTACAATCTTCGCATCGTACTCACCCCTCGCAAGCTCGGGGTTCCGTGCGATATGCTCAGACTTTTCGATTCCCCTATGCGCTCGCACGAAGGTGCGAGCTTAGAATATTTAAATATAATTCACACAATCTGTTTCACTAAAGTAGCCCTACGGGGAATCGAACCCCGATTAGCGGATTGAAAACCCGCTGTCCTAGCCGTTAGACGATAGGGCCCTACTTCGCTCTTGCTATGCAGAGCTTCGTAGGGCAAGCCCCGGAAGCCATGCGTACACATAATGACTCGATAGAGATAATAACATTTTTTGATAAAATGGCAAAATGTGTTATGGTTTTCTGGTAATTTGATTGAATAGCTCACAAAAAATCTGGTAACCAGAAACTAATGACCAAATGGAGAGGTGGCAGAGTGGTTGAATGCACCGCTTTCGAAAAGCGGCAGGGGCGAAAGTTCCTCGGGAGTTCGAATCTCCCCCTCTCCGCCAAGAAAATAAAGTATCGGAGTCGACCCATTTACCTATGTAAGTGGTGCGACCCAAATTCCTTAAGACAGCAGATTAATCTGCTGTTTTTTGGTAAAATATAGTCATGCAAGATCCTGATGAAATCATAAAAAATATTCCAATTATGAAAGAACTGGAATCTAATTCTAAAAATTTTACAAAAAGTAAGTTTCCTAAAAGTGCTAAGGCTCTGACGACATATTCCTTAAAATTACAGTACCTAAGTAATTCTATTAACTTTTGTAAAGAAACTGGAGATTATTATTCCCTCTGTGTACTTTTTAGAGCATTACTTGAGCACTACTTTAGACATCTTTACATTTATTCTAGAGCATTAAGAGAATGTAGTGATGAGGTAGGAATGGAATATTATGGAAAATTAAACGGTCATGAAGATTTGTGTTTTTTAAAAAGTAACATCTACTTGAATCAAAAACTAACTGGAGAAAAATCTATTTTGAGTTTAAAAAGTGATCAAAATAAAGACTTAGATGATATTGGTAAGAACTTTAAAATCAATAGTATTCTTTCTTATTTAAATGAAGGTATTGGAGAAAACAAAGAGATACAGACAATATCAAAAGATTTTTTTAATAGATATTCACAACATTATTCTACTTTATCGTCATTTGTTCACGGTGGCCCCTACGCTGAAAAATATATGGAGATGTACTCAAAAAATAAAACAGGAAAAGAGACTGATATTAAGTATCTGTTTGATGAAGCGAATTTACTAACTAATCAAGCAAGAAAAAATACATCATTATTTATTGAGGTAACAACTGAAGAAGGATCTGCTGTGGCACCAACTAATTAGTCATACTTAATGTTTTATCCTTATACACAATCCTCGATCTAAGATTCGCTAGTAGCTCTCGTTTCTCTCCAACGGTACCTTCCTTAAGAATATACTTCGCATAGTTTC
>JBDKJM010000038.1:0-3178 GCA_039796555.1 Candidatus Parcubacteria bacterium
CACGTGAGGTCAAAAAAGGCAGCATTATCATGTTGCAGGACGGAACAAAACGCCTGGAAGTTCAGGAAGTCAAAGGAAATGAAATCATTACCAAAGTCATGATCGGAGGACGTCTATCTGGTCGCAAAGGAGTCAATGTTCCTGGTGCCAACCTCTCTCTATCAGCACTGACAGACAAGGATCGCGCAGATGTAAAGTTTGGCATTCAGAATAAAGTTGATTTCGTAGCTCTGTCATTTGTCCGACGTGCTTCAGATATTGCAGATCTACGAAAAATATTAAATGATGCGAAATGCGGCGCACATATTATTGCCAAAATAGAAACTCCAGAAGCTCTGGACTGTATAGATGAGATCATTTCAGCCGCAGATGGCATCATGATTGCACGAGGTGATCTAGCTATAGAAATTTCGGCAGAAGAGGTGCCTCTTTTCCAAAAACTGATCATTTCCAAGTGTAATGCTGTTGGCAAGCCAGTCATCACAGCTACACAAATGCTTGAGTCCATGATCAAAAATCCGGTTCCAACTCGTGCAGAAGTTTCTGATATAGCCAATGCGATTATTGATGGCACTGACGCTATCATGCTTTCAGAAGAGACCACCCTTGGAGATTTTCCTGTTGAGGCAGTCAAGGTCATGACCAAAGTTGCTATCCGTGTCGAAAAGGAAGTTTATACCCGAGACACCATTGCCGAATACAATTCATCAAATGGAATTACTGACGTGGTTTCTCAATCAGCCGTTCGTGCCTCGCACAACGTCAAAGCATCACTTATTGTAGCTCTCACTCGTTCTGGCCGTTCTGCGCGCATGATTGCCAGATATCGCCCAGCCGAACGCATTTTGGCACTTTCTGATAATAAAGAAGATGCTAACAAACTGATGTTGACATTTGGTTGCTATCCCATGCATGTCAAGACTTTCAAAACAGTAGATGAAATCATGGAAATGGTTCGAGAAGCAACACTGGATACCGAACTTGTAACAAAAGGGGATAAGGTGGTGATAGTAGGTGGAATGCCATTTGGAACCTCGAAGGATACGAATATGATACTGGTGGAGACGGTGTAAAAATATTGAATGAATGCGGTTGACTCGATCTTCAATCAAGATCTTTGTCTGGGCTTGATTTTTGATTGTTAATTCATGCTATAATTTTCCCTATGCAGAAGAGCATGTACATCATACCCGATACTACGCTCATTCTCGACGGAAGCCCGCATCAGTACCCACTACTTTTACGGGACCTGCCTTCCGAAGAGAGGCCGAGGGAAAAGCTTCAGGCCCAAGGACCAGAAGCGCTTTCGGTCAATGAATTATTGGCTGTTGTTCTGCATACTGGAACCACCAAAGAAGATGTGATGGAAATGTCCAATCGTATTATTCGAGATTATGGACAAAGGAGTTTGCTAGTATGGAGAGATCCAAAGAAACTTTCTCTAGACATGAATATACCCATAAACAAAGCCTTCCAGATCATTGCTGTCGGTGAGCTTGGTAGGCGTTATTATGACAAGAGCCAAACTGGTTTTACAAATATCCGCGATGCAAAAGACGTCTACGAATACTTGCAAGATATGCGAAATCTATCAAAAGAGCACCTACGTGGGCTGTATCTCAATTCTCACAACCATATCATTAGGGACGAGGTCATCTCGATAGGCACGATTAATTCCAGCATTATTCATCCGAGAGAAGTATTCAAACTGGGGCTAGAAGTGAGTGCCGTGGCCGTCATCTTGGCTCACAATCATCCATCAGGAGAAGTCACTCCCAGTAGCGAAGATATAGAGATTACGAAGCAACTAGTCCGAGGCGGGAAGATCCTCGGAATTCGAGTGTTAGATCATGTCATCATCACAAAAGACGCATTCGCTAGTGTGAATGTAGAGTATTAATCAGTTCATAAAGTTTGAAAGTTTATAAAGAAAATTATGATTTTCTTGAGGACCTTAGGAACTTTTTAACTTTAGGACTAAACTTTCATGAGAGATTATCAACTAATTTCACCATCCCTTGACGGGATTCTTCACCATGACTCAATAGTCTATGAAGGAATTCGTCGTCCTTTCGAGCTGTTACGAGTCATGGATGCACCAGTTAGAAGAAAAGCACAGTTAGATAAAGACATAGAAGAAGTAGTCTATACCAAAGACCAGAAGAAAATCATTCAGGATTACCTACAGGATTTGCACACATTATTTCTAAAAAAGTTCTCACAGTTCATGGCCGAATCTGAACTGAAGCCAGATGAGGGAGTAAAGTTGCTAGCTATGTTACAGGAAATGATAAAAATCAAGAGGTTAACTAATGTTTAGGTCTGCTTTGCCGTAGCATGCTTTTCATGTAAACTAGTTTTATGGCAACACGCGACTATTTCAAAGGCAAACGCATTGCAGTCATAGGTATCGGGGCGCATGCGGAAATGGTTGAGGACGTGAAGTATCTGATCAAAGCAGGTGCCTGGGTTTCCATATATGATCTGAAAAGCGAGGCAAGGCTCAAAAATCACCTAATATTCCTGCGTTCTGTGGGTTTGGCCAATTACGTTTGCGGCTCTATTCCTGCTGATGATTTATTGGATATGGATCTGGTTATCTTGTCGCACGAATATCCCAGAGATTCATCATTTCTAAAAGAAGTTCAAGCGCAAAAAATACCTATTGAATATCCGGAAACGTTATTCTTCAAATTGGCGCCTCCCGTTACCTTGGTTGGGGTCATAGGTGCTTGTGGAAAATCAACAGTTATCTCCATCTTGGCTCCGCTCTTACGCGAGGCATGCAAAAAATACGAAACTCAAAATCTTTTTGTTATGGATCCAGAGTCAGAGGATGGAATACTTTCACATCTCAAAAAAATAAAAAGTGGAGATATTGTGCTCATAAGAATAGTCGACATGATTTTGCTTGAGTTGGCCAGTATGCGTATCAGTCCACATGTCGCCATATTCACTAGTATCCCAGCAAAAAATTCATACCTGAATTCACCTTTTGATATTCTGGCATATCAAACATATAACAACTTTATTGTGGCTTCGGATGAAGTTATAGATACAACGCGCCTGATGAAATTTCAACCGCGAGCCAAGATGTTGCGTACAAAGGCCACCCTTATTCCTGCTGACTGGGGATTTATGGGACAAGGTTCGCATGACAGGCACAATGCCGCCTTGG
>JBDKJM010000039.1:0-4145 GCA_039796555.1 Candidatus Parcubacteria bacterium
CCGATAATAACGTTTTCCATAAGACCAGTGAGGTTATCTTCTGCACCACGAACTGCGTTTCCGATGAGAACACGTGTAGTGTGCTGGAATGATGCGGCTGACAAGAAACTCTTGCGAGACAAGGAAGTTTCAGTTATGCCCATCACCATCTTTTCAGCTTTGGCAGACAAACCACCATCAGCTTTGGCCACTGCATTTTCCTCGGCCAAATATGTATCATCCACAACCATGCCCTCGGTAAGGTTCGTATCACCCGCATCTTTGACTCGGCGTCTTGAGAACATCTGTTTGACGATGAGCTCAATGTGTTTGCGGGATACTGTTTCTCCCTGGAGCTCATAAATCTTTCCAACTTCTCCGATAACATAATCCTTGGCACGCTCTTCCCCACCAAATTCGTAGACTTCATCAATATCAGCTGATCCGTCAGTCATCAGATCACCCTTTTTAACCTTATCACCAACACGAACTAACACAGTTCTACGTGAAGGAAAAGTATATTCAACTTCTGTGGCTTTCTTCTTTCCTTTGTCTTCAATCTCTGGCAAAACGCGGATAGCTTTCTCTTTGCCAATTTCCTTTACATCAGTGACCATACCGTCAACACTAGCCACAACTGCAGGATTCTTTGGGCGGCGCTTTTCAAAAATTTCTTCGACTCGCGGTAAACCAGCAGTAATGTCACCTGCGGCAGATGCCGTTCCTCCAGCGTGGAAGGTACGCATTGTAAGCTGTGTACCTGGCTCACCAATAGCTTGAGCGGCCACAGTTCCTACTGCTTCTCCCAGATCAACCAGTTTGTTCTTACCAAGATCTAGACCATAACATTGTGCGCAAACACCTCTAGTAGTCTTGCATGACAGAGGTGAACGCACTGCCACTTCTGTGACTCCAGCTTCCTCAACAGTAGCAGAATCAGCCTTTGAAAGAAGGTGCCCTTTTTCGAATATAGTTTTACCGTTTTCTCCTTTGACATCAGCGGCCAAAATGCGTCCACGGATGTTTTTGGATAGAGGAATGGCCATACCAGATGCTGTTTGCTTTTTGATAATAATAAATTCCTTGGTTCCACAATCATCTTCGGAAACGACTACATCCTGCGCAACCACGAAAAGCTTACGAGTTAGATATCCAGCCTTTGCTGTGTTCAAGGCAGTGTCAGTCAGACCTTTACGAGAACCGTGAGTGGTAATGAAATATTCGATCGGGGTAAGACCCTCTTTCGAACAAGAGAGAATCGGGAACTCAATAGTTTCTCCTGAAACTGATGAAATCAAGCCTTTCATACCAGCCATTTGCACAATCTGCTTGTATGATCCACGAGCACCAGAGGTAACCATGTCATAAACTGATCCGGTTTTGTCCAAAACAGGTGGAATAGCTTTCTCAACTTCACTCTTGGCATGTTGCCAGATTTCTATATGCTTTCGGATGCGCTCTTCCTCTGTCAAAAGTCCTTCATTGAACTGCTGTGTGACACGATCAGCACCTATTTTTCCTTTGGAAATAATGTCTTTTTTTGCTTCTGGAATGACCACATCATTGATACCCCAGGTTGTTCCGGATTGTGTGGCAAATTTGAAACCGAACATCTTGATGGCATCTAAGATTGGCGGAACCTCATTCACACCATATATAGTCATCAGAGAGTCAACTGTGGCACCTAGCATTTTGTTATCAATTTCCTTGTTTACAAACGGATAATCTGCAGGCAAGACGTTATTGAACAGAATACGGCCAACTGTAGTTTCAAATATTTCCTCCTTGAAGGCGGCGTACTTCTTTGATTTAGGAGCAAGAACTTTTATTTTGGCTCGAAGATTTATGTCCTTGAAACTATGGGCTAGAATTGCAGTTTCAGGTGATTCGAATATTTTGCCCTCACCCTCCATTTTGTCCATCATCTTGGTAACCCAGAAACAGCCGAGCACGATGTCGAGCTTGTCCACTGAAACCACCATGTTTCCACTACCTGGCTTGAGAATATTCTTGTCGGAAGCCATGATCTCCTTGGCTTCAAGCTGTGCTTCATCAGAAAGCGGTACGTGAACAGCCATCTGGTCACCGTCGAAGTCCGCGTTGAAAGCAGTACAGACTAATGGGTGAACTTGTATAGCATTACCTTCTATAAGTATTGGTCTGAAAGCCTGAATACCAAGACGGTGCAAAGTAGGTGCGCGGTTCAAAAGAACGTACTTTCCCTTAATAACTTCTTCTAGTATTTCCCAGACTTCCTTGGCGCCATCATCTATCAAACGATTTGCTCCGCGAATGTTGTAGGCCAATTCTTTCTTTAACAAACCTGAAATAACGAATGGTCGGAAAAGTTCCAAGGCCATATGCTTCGGCAGACCACACTGGTCTAGATGAAGCTCTGGACCAACCACGATCACCGAACGGCCAGAGTAATCCACACGCTTTCCGAGCAAATTCTGACGGAAGAGACCTCTCTTTGACTTCAAACTATCTGACAGAGACTTGAGTGCGCGCTTTTGTGCAGCCGCGGCGGCCGCACCTGCTGAAGAACTATGTCGAATGGAGTTATCTATAAGTGCATCTACGGCCTCTTGCAGAATACGCTTTTCGTTGCGCAAAATAACTTCGGGCGCATTGATCTCTTTCAATTTCAGAAGACGATTGTTGCGGTTGATCACACGACGATACAGATCGTTGACGTCAGATGTGGCATAACGACCACCTTCTAGGGCAACCATAGGGCGTATGCCTGGTGGAATGACTGGGATACGAATGAGGAACATCCATTCTGGACGAAGCTTGGCCTTGATCATTTGCTTAACCAATGAAAGACGCTTTGACAACTTCTCACGATCTGCGGCACCCGCCTTTTCTAGATGACCTTCAAGTTCGGTCTTCAATTTTGCCAAATCAATTTTTTTGAGTAAATCATATACAACCTCTGCGCCGATACCAGCTTCAAAAAGTGAGCCATACTTCATGGCATATTTGTGGTAAGTGGTCTCGTCCATGACCATGCCTAGAGTCAGACTCTCTATTTCCTTTCTAGCGTTTACAACCAGGTCCTTTAGAGCCTCCTTGGTTTTGTCATCATTGGCACCCTTTACTTTATTCTTATATTCACTGTCCAACTCCTTGAGGAATGAGGCTTTTTCAGCTTCGTGTACCTTGGTGATGATGTAACCAGCAAAATATACGACTTTTTCTAGATCAGCCGTGGTCATACCCATGATTAGACCAATGCGCGAAGGAACGGAGCGGAGAAACCAGATGTGAGAAACAGGGCTCGCAAGCTCGATGTGACCCATGCGATCACGACGAACAATAGAGCGAGTTATTTCTACACCACATTTTTCACAAACAATACCCTTGTAGCGAATGCCACGATATTTGCCACAATAACATTCGTAGTCTCGATCCGGACCGAAGATGCGCTCATCAAAAAGACCACTCTTCTCTGAACGCTGTGTGCGATAGTTGATGGTCTCCGGTTTGGTGATTTCCCCATGTGACCATTCTAGGATCTTGTCAGGCGAAGCAAGAGACAGTTTGACGATGTCGAACTGTGATGGGTCTAATGCTTTTTTTGATATTGTTGTGGTCATGGTAATAATGTTAGTGGTTAATAGTGTGGTTAGTTAATAAATCTAAATGAATTTGCTATTTGGTCTAAATACATACTATTCCTGTCTATTGCGTCCTTTTGAGCCTGAACTTCTGCCTGTGTAGCGTCACTCTTTCCAGTATTAGCATAAGCGGCATAGCCAACTATACGCCACACAACTTCAAAGTTAAGAATGTAGCAATTATTGCCATGCATTATCCTATATTCACTGATTTGACCTCGTTCACCACCCATTGCAGCATCCCCAGTCTTGTCATTAAGTATGCGAAAGGAATTTCCATTAATATTTTTTGTCATCGTAGCTTCGTGAGCATCTGAACCTGAACTTGCTGTATAACATTTAGTGGCCGTATTGGGATCAACTGAAACTGTAAGTGTTGCAAACTCAATACCACTTTCCTTATTAGTTAATTTTATAATCTCCGTAACATTGTAGTCATAATAACCGACCTTCTGAACAGTTTGGTCTAACTGGAAACTTGAAGGGTAATTCAATGAAAACCCGTACTGAGCGTTTGTGTAAGTCTTTGAGGCGGAAGATCCG
>JBDKJM010000040.1:0-10315 GCA_039796555.1 Candidatus Parcubacteria bacterium
ATCCTATTTGCTGTTCAGTAAAGGCCAGATTATTTTCATTATCACTCTTACCGCCTTCATTCATTATCGTCTCACGTCCACTTTGAATCATTTTTTGAGACTTATTCAACATTTCATCCAAATAATGTATCTGGTCATTGGCCACTGCAAATCCACCAGAATGTTTGTGTCCTCCAAATTGTAAAAAGACGTCCACTGGAACTCCACGCATAATGTCTACAACGCTGCTTCTACCCTCTGAACGACACGAGCCCTTGATAATATTATCGCCATCCCTTCCCCACAAAAATACTGGGCGATCAAATTCTTCTGCGCAAGTATTCGCCACTAAACCCAGCAGTGAAGGTTTCCAGTCAGGGTTTCCGAGAACAATCACGCTAGGGAATGCGCTTTGCTGATCAATTCTTCCTTCTTTGTCCACCTGATCCTTTACCTTTTCCATAATACTTTTCCCATACCTATGGTGAATAATTTTCTTCACCTCCTTGATCAGCGCCGCCACCATACCCTTTCTTTCATTATTTATTTCGTCTAAATGTGTGGCATATTTTTCTGCATCATTATCATTATCAGCAACAAGTAGCCTAAATGCGTCCATGGGTACGCCCATTCTTGATGCGGCATTTATGCGTGGAGTGATCATAAAAGCAACATCATCCTCGGTAAGATGTGGCTGTGACATTTTCAACTTTGAAAGAAGTTTGACTAGCCCTTTACGAGGACTTTTTCGTAGAACAGATAGGCCGTATCTGGCAAATATTCTGTTTTCACCTATCAAAGGAACCATGTCAGACAAAGTAGCAATGCCCACCATATCCAAAAACCATTTCTCTTGCCCTTGTTTGAATTGAGAATTAAGATTTTTTCTCTCTATTCTTTGCTCTTTGCTCTTCTTTATTATCGCCTGTATGAGCTTGAACCCCACCCCTGACCCGCAAATATTCTTGTCTGGATACGGGCAATCAAGCTGTTTGTGATCTATGATCGCAAAAGCTTTTGGCAAAATCGCAGGCGCCTCATGGTGATCAGTAATGATCACGTCTATTCCCAATTCATTTGCTCTTTTAATAGGCTCGACATCTGATATACCGCAATCCAATGTAATCATTAACTTCACTCCTTCATTTGCCAACTGTTCTACTGCTTCAGCATTTACACCAAAACCTTCATTGTGGCGATGTGGAATGTATATGGAATAATTTTGGTAGCCAATCCTAGTAAAAAAATCATTGAACATTACGGCTGCTGGGATCCCATCTGCATCATAGTCAGAATAAATAGCTATTCTCTGATTATTTTCTATGACATCAATAATTCTTCTCGCCGCTTTCTCTGCATCTTTCAGTAAAAAGGGGTCATGTAAGTGATTATCGTAATCTGGTAAGAGAAACTCGCTGACCTTTTCGGCTTCAATGATACCTCGATGGAACAATAGATGCGCCACCATATCAGATGCGCCTCCAATGAGATTGCGTTCATCCAGAGTCAGTGGTCGGCGAATGGTATAGGACATAATTCAAAGTATATCATGAGGAAATTACTAGAAACTTTTGGCAATTCATCAACTTAGGACATCATGTGGACAAAGTATTAGAGCGCATTATAATAGTCTTATGAACACATGCATATTCTGCAAAATAGTTGCCAAAGAAATTCCTGCTCACGTGGTATGTGAGAATGATAATTTCTTAGCATTTCTTGACATCCGACCACAATCACCAGGACACACATTAGTCATTCCCAAAAAACACTATCGCTGGGTGTGGGACGTACCTAACCTGACTGAATATTTTGAGGTTGTTAGCAAAATCGCCTTGGCACAGAGAAAAGCATTTCATCAGGAAATGATTTTGAGCAAAATAATTGGCGAGGAAATTCCTCACGCGCACATCTGGGTCTTCCCAAGTAGCGAAACTGCCGGTGATAAAAATGATTTCGAAGGAAATAAAGAAAAACTACGCGCAGAGTTGGTATAATTAACCTTTCAGTGCTTCTATACCCGGCAATGTGCCTTTTGCCAAAAAATCAAGCATGGCACCACCCCCTGATGAGACGAATGTAAAATTATCTTCAATATTTAGATTTGCTATGGCCGCAACAGTATCTCCTCCTCCAACGATTGATTCAATGCGACTCTTCTTCGTTCTTTCTGCGATCATTTTGGCAACAGCCTCTGTACCTTCTACATATCCATCCTCGTAGGGACCGAGTGGACCGTTCCAGAGGATAAATTTCGCTTCATCTATTTTGCTTTTAAGCTGTTCTAGTGTCTTTGGTCCAGCATCAAAAATATGATCATGTGGGCCAATATCTTTCACATCCTTCATTTCATGTCCCTGAATGACTGAATCCATGGGTATCATAATATGTGGATCTTCCACAATATGTGAGATGCTAACCAGGCCGTTAGAAATCTTGGATTCCCCTACAGGATAGCCTTTGGCCTTCAAAGCGTCATTGCCCAGCGCACCACCCAGGAAAACGTTATCGGCAATTTTTGAAAAACGTTCTATCAGAGGAAGTTTGGTGTCAAATTTTGCTCCACCCAAAATAAAAAGGAATGGATGTGACGGATTGAATGCTCTAGAGAGATGTATAACTTCTTTCTCAAACTGCAGGCCAACATAGCTAGGCAAGATTTTTGGTACGCCAACTATAGACGCATGTTCCCTATGTGAACATGAGAATGCTTCATTGACATAAATATCAGCCAAGGAAGCAAGTTGTTTGGAAAAATTCTGATCATTGGCTTTTTCTCCTGGAAAAAACCGCAGGTTTTCCAATAAGAAAACCTTGCCAGAATTTTTCCCTTTTGTATTTTCTGAACTTTCTTTTTCTATTACCTCATGTGCTTGTTTCCAATCTTTGATGAAAGTAACCGCCTGACCCATCTTCTCTATGTGATGAGAGACGGGCTCAAGTGAAGAGTCGTCGCCATCTATAGACTCCAAATGGCTCGCAAGAATAACTGTCGCACCCTTCTCCTGCAAATATTTTATGGTCGGCAATGAAACTCGAACACGAAAATCATCTACGACTTTGCCATTTTTTATTGGAACATTGAAGTCAACACGAACTAGAACCTTCACACCTTTTACATATTCAATATCGTGAATTGTTTTCATGATGAAAGTTTATCTATAATCCATATCTACA
The DNA here is from genome assembly GCA_039796555.1 of Candidatus Parcubacteria bacterium. Classification (GTDB taxonomy): domain Bacteria; phylum Patescibacteriota; class Minisyncoccia; order Phycocordibacterales; family PALSA-1337; genus C7867-002. The sequence continues at coordinate 3,157 of JBDKJM010000040.1, forward strand.
GCTTTCAACAACTCCACGAATCCGGGCATATTTACACTTTCACGACCAACCAACAAGCCATCCACTTGCCCAGTTTTGATGATGTCATAGGCGTTACGAAAATTTACAGAGCCACCGTATAGAACCATAACTTTCATGGCTTGATCCTGACTGAAGACATCTGAAAATACTTTTTTTACAAAAAGTGACATTTCGTATACTTGCTCCGGATTCATGGCCTCTTTGGCACCAATAGCCCATACTGGCTCATAGGCGATGATAATATTTTTGGCAAGATGACCAGAAACGCCTGCCAAACTCTTCTTGATCTGTTCTTTGAGAGTTTCTAGGTACATTCCGCCTTCATCGCGAACTTTTTCACCTACACATAGTACTGCGTACATTCCTGTTTCAACGACTGCTTTTAGGCGATGAGAAACCATTTCATCTGTATCCACTTTTTCACGTTCTTCAGAATGCCCTACAATAACGTATTTTACGCCCAAGTCGCGGAGCATGCTGGCACTAACTTCACCGGTGTGTGCACCACTGTTTTGGTATGATACCGTCTGCGCGCCGATTTTCAGTGTATTGGGATCGCGACGAGAAATAGAGCTTTCGATGTAGGTGAAGGGCGGGCAAGCAATGACTTCTGTATGTTTGAGTCTCTTGGCAACTAAACGTGTTCTCCTGATGATCTTTTTTGCATCCTCTAATGTTGCAGGATTCATTTTCCAGTTACCAATAACTAGTTTTTTCATGAATGTATTGTAGCGCAGAAATTAGAAATAAGTAATGGTAGGAGGTATAATGGATGAATGAGAAGTGCGTTTACTATTGTTGAGCTAATTATCGTAATAGGCATAATCCTTATTCTGTTAGGTATTGGGGCTTACGCGCTTGTTGGATATCGTACAGCCAAACAATTAGACACCATCACCGACTCCATTGTTGCCAAACTTGAAGAAGCAAAGACTAACTCCATGAGTGGAAAAAATGGTACCAACTTCGGCGTCGCCTTTACCAGTTCGAGCTACATATATTGGAGTGGAGTTTCATACGTTTCTGGCAGTGCAAATAATGTGGAAATTCCCATAAGCGCTAATTTCACCATAACTAGTAGCATTCCTGGAACTGATCACGCTGTCAAATTTGCTCATTTGACCGGAGTGCCTAATGTCTCAGGTACAACTACGATTACAAATATTTCAAACGCATCAACCACTGATAGTATAGTCATCGGCCCTCTAGGTGATATAACTGTGATAAAATGAAGCAATGAAAAAATCTTGCGCTTTCAGTGTTGTCGAGATCATTGTTGCCGCAGCCATCATCGTCAGCGTAGTCACCGCGGCGGCTGCAGCTTGGCAAATTTATATCAGAACTTTAAATTCTAGCACTCTGCAAAGTCAGGCAAGCATGATAACCGAGGAGACATCTGAAGTCTTGCGAGCATTTCGAGATCAGAGTTGGACTACTTACATTGCACCACTCACTCTAGGAACCACATATCAACTTGACTGGAATGGAACTGGATATACCATCACAACCAATCAAAAATTGATACAAAGTAAATTTGTTCGAACTTTCGTCATATCATTAGTCAATCGCGATGCCAGTGATAACGTAGTGGCTGCTCCTTCAGGCACACCAGATACCAATACCAAGAAAGTTACTATTTCTGTCTTCCTAGTCGGTGCCACATCGACTCCAACCATGCAAACCGAGATGCTACTTCACAACGTTTACGCAAACTAATCATTATGAGCTTACATATATTCAAAAAAAATCGTGGGTTTACTCTGGTTGAAACAATTTTCTACACTTTTGGCCTGATTATTCTCCTTGGCGCCATGAGTGCCTTCATGTACTACATGTATGACTGGTACCAACGCACTACAGTTGGACCGCGTACTGATCGTATTGGTGTCAGTTTAGTAGACAGAATTGCCAAAGACATTCGCAGTGGCACTGCAATAAATTCTGGGCAAAGTTCTTTTGCTACTAACAACGGTGTTTTGAGCTTTGACGCGAATGTCAATTCAACTATTCTTACTAAACGTTTTGCCCTGACTAACAATCGTCTGACCTACCAGGAAGCTGGTGTCCCTATTTCATATTTATCACCTTCTGACATCAATGTTACCCGTTTTTATGTAGTATCTACATCAACTCCCGTATCAAAAGGTATTAAGTTTGACATTGATCTGACTTATCTGACCAGGGCTAATGGGTCAACAACACAAACTTATAGCGGTTTCGTTATATTGCGTCAATCATACTAACCATGAACAGAGGATACATAATAATTTTCAATACAATACTATTTGTGGCCATACTGGTCGTGCTTCTTGTTGGCGTAGTAAATCCAATTATTTCAAATTACTCATCAGCTCAAGCTTCCATGTCTTCGAAGAAAGCCTTTCTCTTGGTAGATAGCGCCACTGAAGAAGCGATTTACAGATTGAAAAATGGTAAAAACATTGCTCCATATCAAAATTTGAACTTGGCACAGGGTATGGCCAGTATTGCCGTAACCAATACTTCGTCAGGAAAGAAAATAGAGACTAGTTCTGCGGTTGGATCATACCAAAAAAATACTGTAGTGAATGTGTCTATAGGAACTGGCATATCTTTTCATTATGGTATTCAAGCTGGCGATGGGGGTTTCAGCCTGAATAACTCTTCTAGCATCACAGGCAATGTTTTTTCAAGCGGACCTATAGTGGGTAGCGGAAATTATATACGTGGTGAAGTTATATCGGCAGGTTCGAGTGGTTTAGTGGACAATATTCACGCAACTGGTACAGTCTATTCTCATACTATCCAAAATTCGATTATAGATAGGGATGCTTACTATGTTACGAAAACTAATACAACTGTAGCAGGAACTTCATATCCCGGGAGTGCAGACCAGCCAATAGTTGATCTACCAATTACAGATGCGCAGATTGCAACATGGGAAGGCATAGCTGCCAGCAGTACTGCTACATGTAGTGATGGAAAATATAGCATCACCTCTAGCGTAAGTATTGGTAATTTGAAAATACCATGTAATCTGGAGATCAAGGGCAGTGGTATCACTGTGACTGTTACCGGTCATTTGTGGGTTGTAGGTAATATAACCACACAAGTAAGTCCTACCATCCGAATATCCAGTGCTCTTGGTAGCTCCAATGTGGCAATTATTGCTGACAATCCCGCCGCGTCAACAACAAGTGGACTGATAGATATCGGGCAGAACACATCTTTCGCTGGATCTGGATCACCCAGCTCATTTGTTTTCATGATTTCGCAAAACGGTAGTGCAGAAAATGGTGGTGATACAGATGCCATTAACATGGGTCAGGGGGCGTCAGCCCTTGTGGTCTATGCCATACATGGACAGATCACTATGGCGCAGAGTGTTAGTGTGAAAGAGGCAACCGCATATAAAATAATTCTTAAAAACAGTGCAAACGTGGTCTATGATACAGGTCTACCAAATGCACTATTTTCAGCTGGTCCTGGTGGGGGCTATAACATGGTTGATTGGACAGAGATATAGAACACTAAATAGCATTGACCAATGAATACATAGGGGTAATCATTGAGACTGCAAAGAACCCAACCGCGGCACCAATAAGTATCATTAGAAACGGTTCTATAATCGTAGACATGTCCTTTGTCTTCTGCTCAACATCATCTTCATAATAATGCGCAACACCGATGAGCATCTCCCCTGTTTTTCCTGTTTCCTCACCCACACTCATCATTTCAGAGAAAAATATTGGGTATAATTTTTCTTGCTCACTAAATATTTTTGACATCAGGTCACCTTTTTTGATCGCTTCGCCTGCCCTTTCCAAGACTGCTCGAAAATGAACATTTTGGACCACAGTTGAGGTGATAGCTATGGACTCAACTACTTGGACTCCGGCTTCTAGTAACGAGGACATGGTGCGCGCAGTGCGTGCGGCATTAACTTCCTGTACTAGTGTGCCAATGATGGGGATCTTGAGCAGTGCCATATGAATAACTTTTTTGCCTGAAGCCTTCTTTGACCAGAGACGGAATAAGATAGCAACTAATAAAATTACCGCAAATGCTATCAATCCGTGATGCAGAAGAATATTACTGATACCCAAAACTATTCGTGTTGGCAACGGTAGAGCGACGTTCAGCTCTGTAAATGTCTTCATCAATGTTGGTATAACGAAAATCAACATCAAAATCGCAATTATAATCATGGCAAATACAATAACCACAGGATACATCAGTGCCCCGCGAATGCGTTTGGTCAATAAATATGATGTTTCCATCTGTCGGGCTATGACTTTGAGGGACTCTGCCAATGAACCACTTTGTTCACCAGCATGCACCATGGAAACAAATATTAGCGGAAAGACTTTTTCATGCTTCGCCAGCGCGTCAGATAGTGTCATACCCTTGTTAATGTCCGAGATAATATCATTTAGCAGTTTTTTGAGACCTTTGTTGCGAGTTTGACGCTCTAGAACTGATAGGGCACGCGAAAGTGCAAGTCCTGCTTCGAGCATTGAACCTAGATTGCGAGCAAAGTTTATTTTCTCAATAGTTTTTACGTGTTTACCTAGCGATCCAAATGAAATTTCCATGCGTAAACCTTTGTGACTTCTGCCTTCTTTGTATTCTACAATTTCATCGCCTCCATCACGCAACAATTTATACAATTCAAAATGATCAGTGGCCTCTCTTTCTCCAGAGTAGATTTCACCAGTTGATTTTTTTGCTTTGAAAGTGAAGTGGGACATGATAGGAAAGAGGAAAGATTAAAGAGCAAAGAGAAAAGATTTGGGGGCAAAATTAAAAGAGAGGAGTGAAAGACTAAAGCGTGACGGTAACTTTATTTTTTTGAAATTGTAGCTTTTCATTTTAGTTATTAATTTGTGAATTATTCAGAAACCACTCTCAAGACCTCCTCTATAGTGGTCTTCCCTACCGCACATTTGTAAATACCATCTTCAATCATCGTTAACATACCCTCTTTCTTGGCCTGTGTCTCAATCTCCGTCGCAGTCGCACCCTTCATGATCAAATCTTTAATGCTCTGATTCATCTTGAGAACCTCATGTATACCAACTCGGCCCTTGAATCCATCATTATCACCAGATGGTACAGCCTTATAAAATGGAATGTCCTTCCACGTAGAGCTAGGTTTGACCACTTTGTCAGCTTTGAGTGCATCAAGTACACGATTCAAATCCACCAACTTTTCGAGCTCTGCAAATTCTGCTTTGCTCAATTCATACTTTTGCTTTGTATCTGTCAACTGACGAACTAGGCGTTGACCGATAACTATGTTCAGTGTTGAGACGAGTAAAAAAGATTCCACAGCCATATCAAGCAAGCGTGGCATAGCTCCCGCAGCACTGTTGGTATGTAATGTAGATAGCACCAAGTGTCCTGTCAGGGCTGCATTCACAGCCAAACCAGCAGTTTCGTTATCACGAATTTCACCAACCATGATGATATCTGGATCCTGACGAACTAGCGTACGTATACCTTGAGCGAACGAGAAGCCAATCTCTGGGCGAACCTGTGTTTGGTTGATGCGACCTATCTGATATTCGATAGGGTCTTCGATAGTGGAAATATTCACATCCGGTGTATTCAAAAGATCAAGCATGGTGTACAGAGTAGTTGTTTTGCCAGAACCAGTTGGACCAGTAGTAAGGATCATTCCTGTAGTTTGTTTCAATGCCTGATGTATTCTTTCCAGTCCTTCTCCATGAAAATTCAAATATTCCAGCGTAAATCCAGAAATGTTTTCTCGAAGTAAGCGCATCACGATCTTTTCTCCATAATAGGTTGGAAGAATAGACACACGGAATGAAACTCGTTCATCATTCATGTCCACCTTGAAACGTCCGTCCTGTGGCAACCTTTTTTCGTCTAGTTTCAAACTGGAAAGCACTTTGATGCGCGCAGAGACTGATGGACCGGCCTGTTTCGGCAGAACCATTGCGTCGTGTAGCAGTCCGTCTATGCGATAACGGACTAGGACCTGCCCTTCCATCGGTTCAATGTGAATGTCAGATGCGTTCTGAGTGGCCGCGTGCTTGATCAATGTATCTACAATGCGCACAACGGGCAGATCCTCGGCCATTTTCTTCATGTCGGCTTCTGTGGCCACTCCACCACTATCTTCGGCAATAGTTTTGAGCGTTGCTGTTTCTTTTTGTATCAAATCTCCAAATTCTGCTTTCAAACTTTTCTGATACTGCACCAAAACCTCTTTGATGGAGTCTGAATCCGTGAGTCGTGGTTGGATCTTGAGATTGACTTTTTTCTTGATGAAATTAATGGCAGATAGATCGTTCACATCCAACATCGCAACTTCAAGCGAAGTGTCATTTTTCTTGAATGCCACAATGTTGTGGCCACGCGCAATAGGCTCTGGAATCAGAGACAGGGTATCAAAATCTATTTTTTTATCCTTGAGATCAACAAATGGAATTCCCAGTACGTATGCTTCCATGCGTCGCAAACTGTCAGCCGTAATCTTGCCAGCAGTCACGAGTACATCACCGAGACGTTTGTTATCTTTTTCGGCAGTTTTTCTAGCATCCTCAAGGTCCTCCTTGGAAACAAGTCCGGAGTCGAGTATGAATTTATAGAGCTGGGTGTCTTCGAACAACATTGCCACCATTATATCACCTCAATGTTTTTCACGCTCTAACCCTTGAAACTCAACCTGCATATGACTTTACTTCTAAAGACTAATATGATATATTCAGTGCATTAGTAGTTCGCCCACCGGCGGACATTTTGTTAGAAGCTAGAAAAACTTAATAAAAACTAAATAACAACCACATAATATGTTTGACCTAAAAGTAATAAATTCAGTAGTACAGCAACTCGAAGAAGAACGCGGCATTCCGAAGGAAAAAACTCTCGAAGCTATTGCCATGTCCCTAGCCACTGCCTACAAAAAAGAGTACGGCAAGAAGGGACAAATAGTGCGTGCATCATTCGACCAGAACAGTGGTGCAGTAGAGTTTTGGCAGGTGAAAGTTGTCGTTGATCGTGATCAGGTCATTATGGAAGGTGACGAGGAAGAAGAAGTGAATCTCAAAGACGCCAATGTTGATGACATCAAGATCCGATTCAATCCGGAGCAACATATGTTGATTGAGGACGCCAAGAAGATCAAGAAAAA
>JBDKJM010000041.1:0-6794 GCA_039796555.1 Candidatus Parcubacteria bacterium
TTATCTACATAGGTAATTGATCCATCAAAATAACCAGTAATGTAACTGACTCCGGCATTGGGATCTGTGGTACGGGATATGCGATAAATCGGATTAGCTGTGTCTTCATTCCATGCCAAAGAAATTGAATTTTGTGATACTGCTGTTACGACAAAACCAGAAGGATAGGCTTTTACATTTGTACCAAAAAAGGTGAGGGTAAATATAGTGATCAGGAAAAAAGTAAGTATTGGGAGTGTTTTTTTGTATATAATATTCATATGAATCATTTTGCTCTCAATGCCTTAGTGATCATTTCCTTTTCTGCCTCTGAATAAGTCGCGCCACCTGTGGAAACGAAATTTATCATCTCAATTCTTTCTTGAACAGTTAAGGGTTTAGCGCCGACATTATCTATACGTTCAATCAGAGCTTGCTTTTGCGTAGTTATTGTGGACACGGGTGCAGTATCATTCCACGTATTAGGTCCAAAAACTGCACAAAAAACATAGACAAGGGACACTACGATAACGCAGACAAGAACGGTAATCAAAGCTTTTTTATGAGAAGGGTGTCTGGATTCTAACATTTCCATACCAACATTATAATCTAATATTCAAGTCAAAGATAACTAGGACAGTGGATAAGTTTTGACCAATAAGCCGCAAACGTGCATTCCTACCCTGCATTGAAAACACTCATGGCTTTCTCCTTACCTTCTTTAATGATGACTTCTAGTGCCTCGACTACTTCCTTGGCTACTTTTTTTAATTCTTTCATTTCATCTTCCTTGTAAGGTCCGAGAATGAATTTTTCTATTTTGTCATCCCCGTGAGGTGTCTTGGCTGTGCCTTTGGCGGTTTCGGGAGCCGCCCCAACTCGAACACGTAGAAATGCTTCAGTTTTGACAGATTTTATAATTGACTCCAAACCATTGTGTCCGCCCGAACTTCTATTAAATGAAATGCGAATACGCCCTAGTGGTAAATTGAAATCATCATAAATCACGATAAGTTTTTGTGCGGCTTTGACACTTTTGACCAACTGGGCAACTGCTTTTCCAGAATTATTCATGAAAGTCTCCGGTTCTACAAGCGTAACTTTTTCTTTGCCAATCTTCCCTTCTGCCACCAGCGCATTAATTTTCTTATTGAAAGTAAATTCCTCCTTGCTATATTCTTTGCGCACGTTATCCAAGATCATGCGGCCAGTGTTGTGGCGCGTGTTTTGATATTCTTCACCTGGATTTCCTAGTCCGACAATAATGTAAGGCATTGAGGTAGTCTACTATAAAATACATCTACATGCGAATCTACAAATTAATACGAATAATGACAAGTACTTTAAGTCCATTTGTACTGATCGTTTCGTTTTGTGTAATTAATTGGTGCGGGCAATTAATGATAATAGTCACGACACACCAACCACTCTTGTGTCAAATCTTCTTTGGTAGTATAATGAGCTGATTATGGAGCCAAATAACCTCATTACATCAAAAAATAATGAGCGCAAAAATAACCCTTACAACAAAGGTGTCTGGAAAGGTGCGCGTGAGTGGATCCAGGTCATCGTTGTCGCTCTAGTTGTAGCTTTACCTGTACGTTTTTTCATCGCCGAACCTTTTATTGTGAATGGCGCATCCATGGATCCCACATTTGCCACTGGCCAGTTTCTGATAGTTGACAGGGTCAGTTACCGTTTTGACAATCCACATAGAGGTGATGTGATCGTTTTTGAGTACCCTAATAACCCTAGCATCTACTACATCAAGCGTATCATCGGACTACCTGGAGAAACTATCTCCATAAAAGACGGCAAAGTTTCTATTATTAATACCGAATACCCAGAAGGTGTAGAGCTCAAAGAACCATACGTGGAATACTCACATTTGTCATCAGACAACCTCAAAGAAACCTTGAGTTCTACAGAATTTTTCGTCATGGGCGACAATCGTGCGCAAAGTTCTGATTCACGAGTCTGGGGACCTCTAGACAAACATTTTATCATCGGCAGGCCGATTGTCAGACTATTACCAATTAATACTGTTAGTGCCTTTCCTGGAGAACATGAAATGTACGATGGTAAATAAATTTGTCACATTTTATTAAAATTATGAAAAACAAAAAAACCAAGAAGTCGGCCGAGTCAAAATTCCTAAACTACGAACATCTCGATAAGATCGGAGAGATTCCTGTATATTACGGATTCACACCCATGAAAAGTCCAATGATCAATAAAGTTGATCTGGATGCGGCCAAGGATATTCTCGAGGGAGATTATGTAGATGATGAGACAGAAAAACATGGCAAACTTCCTTTGCATGTTGAAGAGAAAATTGCCATTATTCGTATGTATGATGAGCAGAATTTGCAGTCTCTGCAACAGCCAGTGATGATCTATTTCAAGGATCCATGCCGTGGCTCCATCAAGAAAAGTGGTTACCATCGCTACGCTGATCTCGAAGTCCTAGGAACTTCTGGTCCCATCACAGAGGCCACACTCATTCAGACTGCGCGTGTCATGCTCGCCGAAGAAAGATACGAAAATACTGCAGTGGAGATCAATTCTCTCGGCGACCGTGACTCTATTGCTCGTTTTACTAGAGAACTCACAGCCTACTATCGCAAGAACATCAACGAAATGACTCCGGAATGTCGTCAACTCATGAAGCGTGACGTTTTCGAACTTCTATCATCACATGTGCCAGGTGCCAAAGAAATCAACGAAAAAGCACCTCGTTCCATGGATTTCCTTTCCGAAACCAGCAAGCGTCATCTTGAAGAGATACTTGAATATTTAGAGACACTCAATATCCCCTACACCATCAACAACACACTTATCGGCAATCGCAAGTATTGCACCGAAACTATTTTCGCCATAGTCAACATAGATCAGTCTGACAAAAAGAAACAGCGTATTCTAGCATTGGGTGTACGCTACAACGGTCTGGCCAAGCGTCTAGGCATGAAGCGCGACATTCAAGGAGTAGGTATTTCTCTTTTGGTTCCTGACGCCAATGCTTCCCTACGCAAATCTGTATCGAAAATGAAACGTCCAATTGCCTCATTTATTCAGTTGGGTTTGGAATCCAAATTGGCCTCGCTGCATGTCATTGAACGATTACGTACTGTAAAAATTCCTTTGTATCTTTCTTTGTCAAAAGACAGACTGGGTGCACAGGTTTCTTCTATCGAGAGACACCATACTCCGTATATCATCGTGATCGGTAAAAAGGAGGCCGTGGAGAGGACAGCCATCGTTCGACGCACTGACACGCACGCACAAGAATTGGTTCCTTGGGATGAGTTAGCCAAATACATGAAGAAAGTTGACGAGCAAAAATAATTTATGATTCACCAAAATATCAAGAACGGTGTTAAGGAAGCTCTGCGTGCCAAAGACACGCTAAGGCTTGAGGTTTTGCGCGGAATTAATGCGTTGTGTATGAATGAAATTATTGCATCTGGTACCACAACTGAATTTCTTCCCGATGAAAAAGTGTTGGCCTTGATCAAACGCAGTGCCAAACAACGAAAAGATTCTATTGAACAATTTACAAAAGGCGGTCGCATGGATTTGGTAGAAAAAGAAACTGCCGAGCTCGCCATTTTGAATTCTTTTTTACCCAAACTCATGACCCGTGAAGAAGTCAAAGTCGTAGTCAGTCAGAAAATTGAAGCTTTGAAATCTGCAGGTACATTTGACCCGAAAGCTGGTGGTAAGATTACTGGAATGATTATGAAGGAGTTGGCTGAGAAGGCCGATGGTGCTGATGTTAAGGCGGTGGTGGAGGAATTGGTGAAGTAGGTTCTATATACTCTGACTACTCACCAAGCTCGTATAAATAACTATTGACATCAGCCCATCCAAGGTGGTACAATAGTGGCGAACTGCAGAACAAACAAAACTAAAGAAATTATGACAAAATTCATTCGTGCCGGAACTCCGGAAGCGGCTAAAGCCATTGCCCGCCTCAGAGCCGCTTGCACTTCCGATGGGCAAAACGAACAGTGCGCCACTGTCAAAGTTGACAGCAAGCCTGTTCTCAAGAAATTCATCCGCAATCTTCGCGAGGAGTTACATGCGGATGACAGCCCCCTCCGTCGCTGCCGTTACTGGTAGCTGACGAAACAGAGCTTGCGCCCACTTGGTACAAACCATGCTGGGCGCGCTTTTTCAAATGAAAGGAAATATGGACGATGAAAATAAGGCAAAGAAATCTACCAGCGTCTTGGGCTTTCCGAACTACGAACTCTTGTGGAACAATGACAACGATGCTGATCCTGGAAAAATGAAGGGCGAGCTTTTTCCTGGGAAATGGGTCAAGGATGATGATTGTCATGGTCTCTACGGGCAAAAGTATCCAGAGGATTATCTCGTTAGATTGTTGAACAAGATTGATCGCGACGCAGAGCTACGCAAAGCCGCTACAAAAATTCAAGAATTTTCGCCGGGAGATTTGAAACCTATGCCGAGGACACAGATTCAGATTGACGCTTGCATCAAACACAACCGTAAGAATCCTAGGCGAGTTGTGGATTTCGATGACGGGCTCACATGGTGGCAGAGACTTAATTTCATGACTATTGAAATTCGATCAATGCTTGATCCACAGATGGCGGAAGAAATCGAGCGTGGGGACTGGAAAGAACTTCTGACTCTCGTACCGTCGGCATGACTTGTGCCGGCTTTTTTGTATATTATTTCGCTATATCTTAGAAAATGGTTCCAGCTCTACAGTAAATGTAGAACCTCTGCCTTCCCCTTCTGATTCTGCCCTGATAGTTCCGTGATGTGCCTCAACTATTTGTTTTGCTACGAACAGTCCAAGACCTGTGCCTCTAATATTTGTTTTGTTTGCATTGCCCGCACGGCTGAACTTAGAAAACAAATGAGGCAATGTCTCTCTTGCAATACCGATACCCGTATCTTTGATCATGAAGACGAATTTGTGCTTTGCTCTGTTGAATGACAGTGACACGCCAACAGATCCTTTCGGCGTATATTTTATGGAGTTATCAATCAAATTGGCTATGACTTGTTTCAACTTGTCTCGATCAGCCGTTACACGATAGTCAGTTCCATGATTTTCTGCACCGAACAAGAAACTCACGTTCGTGGCTTTGTCAATGTTAGGCTTCAACTCTGCAACCACGTCCTCAACCAAAGCTTTCAAATCAATATTTTCAAATGCATACTTCATCGTACCCAGCTCTATTCGTGTTACATTCAAATAGTCGTCAACAATGTTGGTCAGAGTGTTACTGGATTCGAATATTCTCCCCACCGCATCTTTTGCTTCCTTGGTAACCGCACCCATGTCCCCCTCAAGTATGAGTGATGCATAGCCCTTCATGGCGGTTAGTGGCGCACGTAGTTGATGCGTGGCAAAGGAGACGAATTCAGACTTCTGTCGGTCAAGTTCAGTCAGCCGGTCGTTAGCCTTCTGCAGGTCAGTAGCAAGCAACTGTATCTTTTCGCGCTGTGAGACTTCGTGGATGACGGAGCGGATGAGGAGGATGCCTACAATAATAGTTACTATCAGTAATCCACCTTCAATAAGCATACTATTAAGATCTTCAGCTATTATTGTTCGAATTAAAATAAACACCCAAAGAACAAACGTTACTAATTCGGTAGCAATTACTTTGATGTTAAATAGGTGTTGTTTGGTTATTGCAAATGCTATGTATGAAAGGAAAAAAAGAAATCCAACACTATCAAGGCCACTGAAACTAAATATTGAAAGAGATGGTAATATAAAACTAGCCAAAGCAGTCATAACAAGAGTAATGAGCGCGCCAAAAAACACAGACTCTAGTTGAACTTTTTTACTTTTGTCAGTAGCTATTTTGTGAGCTCGATAAAGTTTCCATAATATTGTGAATGCTCCAAATAAATAAAAAATGGTATATATAATTAAACCCCACCCAGGTTCACCGGTAAATACTCCACCCAAATAAATTTGATCGTATCGCGAAGCGATAAATCCTGGTAAATATGAACCTGCAGAGAATATTAGTGCAACGAGAATAACTAATATGGATATCTTTTTATTAAAAGTCTGGCTTGTAATAACTAGGACCCACACTAAACCGATAGCTACTAAAATTGCACCTAATGCATAGGTACTCTCAAGCCAAAATGGTATCGGGTTAACACCTGTCATATAATTAGTAAAAGCCCACAATGCTGCAGCAAAGCTCAACAAAGAAAAGAAACGATTGGTTAGCAGTTTCCAGTTTTGGCCAATAACAAAAAGGCTAAGTGATAGGTTGAGAAATACAACTAGAGCTAAAATTATCTTATTGGGATCCATAAATACTTAAATCATTTGCATTTTTTTGCCTACTTCAGAACAAATATTTAGAAGCTTATCTATTTGTTCAAACGAATGTGTTGCCATTACTGAAAAACGAATGCGTTCCTTGCCTTCCAAAACTGCAGGTCTACGAACACATGGTGCAAGGATGCCTTTGCTATGTAATTCATCAGCAAACTGTATTGCCTTTTTTTCATTTCCTATAAACAATGGAACGATAGGTGTTTTATTTCCTAAAACCTTAAACCCACATCTTTTAAGACCCTCTCGCAACCTTTCTGCATTTTCAGATACTTTTCTTCTTAAATCATTTCCCTCATTTATGATACTAAGCGTCGTAATAAGGCCATAAACAATGGCTGGAGGTATCGGATCAGAAAAGATATAGCTGCGGGCAGTAATTCTCATATAATCAATTATTGTATTGTTTGCTGTAATAAAACCCCCAATACTACCAAAGGCCTTAGTGAAACTACCCATAAGCACATCAACA
>JBDKJM010000042.1:0-6583 GCA_039796555.1 Candidatus Parcubacteria bacterium
TTACTAACAATAGTTTTTATGGCCACCATCCCTATCCCACTACCTTCTTTCTTTGTACTAAATGCCTGTACAAACATTCTCTTCTGATTTTCCTCTGAAATTCCACATCCCGTATCAGAAATGGACAGTTCCAAGTCGCTGTCAGTTTTTCTGTCTACAGTTATGATAATTTGGTGACTTGATTTGCCTTGAGGAACGGGGAAATCGGTACAGGCATCAATTGCATTTGAGACCAGATTAAGAATCAGCTGGTGTAATCTAACTGGGTGTATAGCTAAAATCACCGGATCTTTTATTTTAAATTTGAGATCTATTTCGACCCCACTCATCTGAGCCTTGTATCCTAGAATATCCAAAATCACACCAATCTCTTTTCCAAGATCAGCTTTGTTTGCATTTTGGTTACTATTTTCAAGCAACGTTTTTTCACTTCCCAAAGATCTTCTAATACTCTCCATATATGAGTTCATGCGTCTGGATGACTCTATGACTATCTGGATCATTTCCTTGTCTTTGTCAGAGTAATTGCCCGCTCGCGCGGAATCTTTTTCTAATTGCTGTGCATATATTGAAACGCTTGACAAAGGACTGATCAAATCATGAAAAAGACCTTGGGATAATTTTCCAAACTCCGCATTTCTCTGCAATTCAATTAGTCGTTGTTCCTCGGCTTGGACATAGGCAGATGTTCGCTCAGATATTCTTTTTTCTAGTGTGCGGCGTTCTGATTCGAGCAGCTTTTCTCCTGCATGTACGCGTGAGCGTGAAATTTTAATCTCGCGGTTTGAAAGCCAGACGATGATACAGATCAGTATAAAAATTATGGAGAAGATAATACCATCTGCCACGGAGAATACGCCTGCAGTATCTGTGGCAGAGGGAACACCTTGATTTACCTGCGATAAATTTAGAGGGTTCATCGTATTATCTGTTCACAAAGTGGAAGAATCAGAACTCATGCAATCATCAAAAATTGAGTAATTTTATTAATTCCATATGCATAACATGTATGCAGGTGGGGTATGTCGACACATTACCGCATATACCTTATCAAGTCCAAATGAAGAAACAGTGAAGAAACGATAAAGAAACAATGAAGATTTGCTAAAAGCTCTCTATACGGCGCTCATTATGTAACCTCGACAGGGAACATTTTGGATATAATTGGGCTGACGAGAACCGCCGGCGGGATTACTGAGCTTCCTTCGTAGGTTACGAATATGAGTTTCAACAGTGTTGGAAAGCAAATCTGAATCCGATGTCCAGACATGTTCCATTATGAGTACTCGTGATACCAAAGTTCCTTGATTTTGCATGAGAAATTCAAGAACCCCAAACTCCTTGCGAGTGAGGGGAATATTACGGCCAGCACGTGTAACTAGTCTAGTGTCTTGGTTGAGAACGATGTCTCCAACAGTCAGTATTGGTTTTCTGGTAATGTTTGGGCGACGGTGAATGGCGCGTAATCGAGCTTGGAGTTCTTCGAATGCAAAAGGCTTCACAATATAGTCATCTGCACCATGATCAAAGGCAGCGATTTTTGTTTCGATAGCATCCGTTACAGACATGAAAATGATTGGTGTAGTTTTTCCTGCGGCACGTATTTCTTTGCACACAGCAAGACCATCTTTTTTTGGCAGTGAATAATCTAGCAATATGGCATCGTAGTCATATATTTTACCCATGAATGAACCATCACCACCCGTTGGTGCAAGGTCGACAGAATAAGACTTGGACTTGAGGTTAGCTTCAAGCATTGCCGCCAGATCCTTGTCATCTTCAACAATGAGGATTTTCATAGCTTTGTTATTGGCCACAGTATAACAATAGTTTTCGAAAATGGAAGCTTTTGAGATATGTGCAAGAATAGGGGATAACGTCAGCAAGGTGGAACCTCGCTACTATAGCAAGGTTCCACCTTGCTGACCTGCCTTGTATGTAAGAAATTGATTTGTAAACCGTTACGTTGTGGGTGTAAAATATACAGTAGTATTTATTATTCTAATTTTTCAAAATGAAAAAATACATTATTACGTCAGGCATCGCTCTCTTAGCTTTTGCTTCAATTGTTTCAGCCCAAAACTATCCATATTCACGAGATCTTACAGTAGGTATGAGTGGACCAGAAGTCACAGCTTTACAGGCTTGGCTGATTTCAAACGGATACAATATTCCTGCTGTTAGTTCAGGTGCCGCTTCATATGGTTATTTTGGTGCACAAACAAGACTGGCAGTCATGGCATATCAAAGAGCCGTGGGACTTCGTTCGCGATGACACCGGTCAAACAGTTCAATCAAGCGCCACTGTTCAAGTTGGAAACAATGTATCAGTTGGTTCCTTGCAAGTCTTATCACCAAACGGTGGGGAAGTTTGGCTGGCAAATTCATCACAGCGAATATCTTGGTCACCTAATGGTTCAAATGACAGACTCGATCTTTATTTGGACAGACCAAATTTCTATTGTATTACTGCTCCGTGTCCGAACATGTACGTTTTGGATAGAAATGTCGCGGCCAACACAATATACAACTGGGTAGTAGCAACTGATGTCTCTAACGCTCCCATACCTGCTGGTGACTACAAAGTTAGAGTTTGCATTGCCGGTTCTACTACAGCCTGTGACTCTAGTGATCGAGTATTTACGATAAACAGGTGACTATAAGTTCATAAATGGTCCAATAAAGTTTCGTGTTTGACACGCTACTTATCCCCATGCTAAGCTTGCAAGTAAGCGCATACCTTGCGTTTTTGAATTGCTTTACTTTAGGGGCAATTGAAATTAATAACTAGTTAACAATTTATCTCCTCCTTTTGAATAATGTCGTTTGGGTGATACACACCAATCAGACGATGCTATTCAAAAGTTCGGAGCAATAAAATAATATTATGGCAGCAGAATTCAATCGTTCGAAGCCGCACGTTAACGTAGGTACCATTGGACACGTTGACCACGGCAAAACTACGCTTACGGCTTCTATCCTTTCAGTGCAAGCCAAGAAGGGTCTTGCCACTTTGAAGGCATATTCAGATATCGCCAAGGGCGGTACTGTTCGTGATGCATCAAAGATCGTTACTATTTCTCTAGCTCACGTTGAGTATGAGACTCCAGTTCGTCACTACGCCCACATTGATGCTCCTGGTCACGCTGACTATATCAAGAACATGATCACAGGTGCCGCACAGATGGACGGCGCTATTCTCGTGGTATCAGCTCTTGATGGTGTGATGCCTCAAACTCGTGAACACATTCTTCTTGCAAAGCAAGTTGGTGTGCCGAAAGTTCTAGTTTTTCTAAACAAGTGTGATATGGTCGCAGAAAAGGATCTCCTTGACCTTGTTGAAGAAGAAGTCCGCGAGCTTCTTACCAAGAATGGTTTTGATGGCAAGACCGCTCCGGTTATTCGTGGCTCTGCTCTCAAGGCTTTAGAAGGCGACACTACATGGACTGCAAAGATAGATGAGCTCGTGAATGCTTTGGACACCTATATCCCTATGCCAGTTCGCGATGTTGATAAGCCTTTTCTCATGCCTATAGAGGACATTTTCTCTATCGAAGGTCGCGGAACGGTAGTTACCGGTCGTATTGAGCGTGGTCAAATCAAGGTTGGTGACGAAGTCGAAATCATCGGTTTCCGAGACACAACCAAGACTACTATTACTGGTATTGAAATGTTCAACAAGCAGTTGAAGGAAGGTATTGCTGGCGACAACGCTGGTCTGCTTCTCCGCGGTACCGCCAAGGACGACGTTTCCCGTGGTCAGGTTCTAGCCAAGACTGGTTCCGTCAAGCCCCACACAGAGTTTGAGTCAGAAGTTTATGTTTTGAAGAAGGAAGAAGGTGGACGTCACACCCCATTCTTCACTGGTTACAAGCCACAGTTCTATATTCGAACCACAGACGTTACTGGCGAAGTAACTCTTCCTGAAAAGGTAGAAATGGTTATGCCTGGTGACACTATCACTTTCAAAGTTAAGCTGGTAGCCCCAGTTGCTCTAGAAGCTCAAATGCATTTTGCGGTTCGTGAAGGAGGCAAGACTGTGGGCGCAGGAGTTATTACAAAAGTTATTAGTTAGCATGAATTGTGAATTGAGAATATTCACAATTCTATCCAAATGGCACCTAACAAAACCACAACTAAAAAAGAAACCAAGCCTCGCGCTTCTCGCGCAAAAAAGGCCAAGGTAGTCGGTGAAGCCCCTCATTTGAGGATCCGAGTGCGTGCTTATGAGCACAAGATCCTAGACGCTTCTCTGAAGCAGATTATGGATACCGCGGCTAGATATGACGCAGAGATACATGGCCCAGTGCCACTCCCGACAGAGATCAAGAAGTACACTGTCAACCGCTCATCGTTCATAGACAAGAATAGCCGTGAACAGTTCGAGATGAGGGTCCACAAGAGACTTATTGACATTATCAATCCCAATCCGAAAGTTATAGAGGCACTGACAAATCTAAGCTTACCGTCGGGAGTAAATATAGATGTGAAGATGATGTAAGTTGAAAAGCAAAAAGAAAAGAGTAAAAAGCAAAGATTAAGAGCAAAGATATTAAAAGTCGCATCTTTAAAACTCTTTGCTTTGAGTCTTTGCTATTTACTCTTTGATCTTTATTCTAGTAAAAATATGAAATTCATACTTGGACGAAAACTAAACATGACCCAGATATTTGACGCCAGTGGTACAGCTCTACCTGTTACTGCAGTTTCTGTGCGCTCAAATGTAGTCACACAAGTTCGTACCAAGGATAACGATGGCTATGAAGCTCTGCAAGTTGGCGAAGGTTCCAAGAATCCAAATCGCATTGCCAAGCCACAGAAGGGTCAATGGAAAGGACTCGGCTTATTTGCATCCGTTCATGAATTTCGTGATCATTCTCCAAAAGCTACCACGCCAACTCTCAAAGTGGGCGACAAAGTAGAACTTTCACAGTTTGCCCCAGGCGATGTGGTCGTGGTCAGTGCCATTTCCAAGGGCAAGGGCTTTCAAGGTGTGGTCAAGCGCCATGGATTTGGCGGAGGTCCAAGATCTCACGGCCAGAAGCATTCCGAGCGCGAGCCAGGATCTATCGGTGGAGGTTTGCGTACGCGTGTACCAGTAGGTATGCGCATGGCAGGACGTATGGGATCAGATCGTGTCACGGTGAAGAATCTAAAAGTAGTTCATATTGACCCAGAGGACGGCATCATGTATGTTTCTGGAGCAATACCGGGTAGAAGGGGGACGTTGGTGGAGATTGTAGGATAAACACACTTTTTTCTTATAGTCATATTAAATAAAATGGAATCAATCATCTACAACCAAGACGGCAAGGCAACAGGGAAGATAAAGCTTTCCGAAAGTGTTTTTGGTGTAGCTTGGAATGCTGATCTGGTCCATGAGATTGTGCGCTTGATGAATTCAAATTCTAGACGCCCCATTGCTCACACCAAGATGCGTGGCGATGTTCGTGGAGGTGGAAAAAAGCCATGGCAACAGAAAGGTACTGGACGTGCTCGCCACGGATCCATCCGTTCTCCTATTTGGGTTGGTGGAGGTGTTGCACATGGTCCTCGCAATGACAAGAATTTTGAGAGGAAAATCAACAAGAAGGCAAAGGCGCAAGCTTTGTATTCCATACTTTCACGCAAGTTGAAGGACGGAGAAATCCTGTTTGTTGATTCTATGAATATTCCAGCACCAAAATCAAAAGAAGCAAAGAACATTATCTCCTCACTTTCGAAAGTTAAGGGTTTTGAGAAGCTTAGAACCAAATCAACGAATGCCGCCATCATTGCACTAGACAAGAAGACCGAAGCACTCTCAAAAAGTTTTCGAAATTTTGCTAATGTTTCCGTGGAAGAATTTCGTAATATAAATCCAGTTTCTATTCTCAATCATTCATACCTGATCGTCACTAACCCAGAAGTTTCTTTGAAACTACTGTCAGGCAAGACTAAGAGCCAATAACAAAAATATCATGGCAATGTTCTGGTCAAAAAAATCAAAAGCAGAAAAAATAAGGGACACTCTTCCTGTTTCAGCAAAAAGCGCACCTCAAAAATCATCAAAGCCGGTGCAAGCTACAAAAACCCCAAAGATTACAAAACCAATCAAAGCTGTTGCCGCATCCCCAATGGCTATGACTTCAACATCATCCAATGGATTCTCTTC
Source organism: Candidatus Parcubacteria bacterium (assembly GCA_039796555.1). GTDB lineage: Bacteria > Patescibacteriota > Minisyncoccia > Phycocordibacterales > PALSA-1337 > C7867-002. Next base: position 6,155 of record JBDKJM010000042.1, read on the forward strand.
AGCCGGCGTTATCATGCGTCCACGTATTACAGAAAAATCAGGTGTTTTGAGTCAGATGGGAACATATACTTTTGAAGTAACGAAAAATGCCAACAAGAATTCTATAAGTAATGCCATAAAATCTTTGTACAAAGTTGTACCGGTTAAAGTTGCCATTCTCAACAATCCAGCCAGAAGAGTCTTTGTGCGTGGTCGAAAGGGAGTAGTACCTGGCGTGAGGAAGGCACTTGTAACCTTGAAGAAAGGAGATAAAATTGAATTTGTATAATTGACTTAACCAACATGAAGTCATTCCGCCCAACATCCAAATCACGACGTCACATGACAGTATTGCCATTCAAGGAATACTTGACCACGTCTGAACCATACAAACCTCTAACCACAGGTTGGAAGCGCGACATGGGTCGCAATTCATTTGGTCGTATCATT
>JBDKJM010000043.1:0-4261 GCA_039796555.1 Candidatus Parcubacteria bacterium
ACTCAACTTTTTTCTTCTTGAATCCTCTCGGTTTCTTTTCAATGGCTAACATTTCTAGCGCTCTTGCGAGAGTAATGTCATAAACATTATCTGGTGTTTTGATAGAACGATAATTTCCATCAGAAACAATATATGGTCCAAATCTTCCAGCAGACGCGACGACTTCTTTGTTTGTTTTTGGATCTATGCCCAAGTTCCTAGGAATACTTAAGTACTTTAGTGCATCTGTAACAGTGACCTTGGAAGGATCCATGGTTTTTGGTATTGAAGCCATCTTTGGTTTTGCCGCTGGTGTTGAGGTCTCATTACTTTTGGCCAATTCGGAGCTAGCAACTTGCGCCTGTGCTCCATCATTCGAGGAATCAACCGAAGTTGCTGACTTTTTACTTCTTTTCTTTTTTTCCTTTGGAATTTTAATACCTAACTGCACGTATGGACCGAACCTTCCATTCAAGACAAAAATAGGCAAACCTGTCGTTGGATCTACACCAATAGGTTCATCTTTCTTGAACTCATGTCCGTCCAATGTCAAAGCACCATCACAATCAGGATATCTAGTGCATGATAGAAACTTGCCGTTTCTGCCAAGCTTGATTTCCATAGGTGTTGTCCCGCACTTCAGACATTTGAACTTCGGGTCTGCGGCGCCGAGGTTTGTGGCCTTGGCGACTTTTTCTTTTGACAGAACTTCTTTGTGAAATGGTCCATAAAACTCTGTCAGAGTATTTAGATAAGTTCGTGTACCGTTGGCTATGTCATCCAAATGATCTTCCATTTCTGCTGTATAAGTATCACTGATATAAGTAGGGAAATATTCTTCCAAGAACGATGAAACAACTTCACCCGTGTCAGTAGGCTTGAGTGATCTGCCATCTTTTTCTACATATCCACGATCTTCAATGGTCTTGCAAATAGATGCATAAGTAGAAGGACGTCCAATACCGCGCTTCTCTAATTCTTTTATCAAACCAGCCTCTGTGTAGCGTGGAGGCGGCAGAGTTTGCTTTTCAGTCGAATCAACTGAAGTAAGTTCCAACTTTTCATTCTTTTCACATTTTGGCAAAGTAACCTCCTCACCAGTTGATTCTGGATCAGCTTTCAACCAGCCGTCAAACAAAACTCTCGAACCGGTGGCTTCAAAGTTAGGGATGGAGCCGCTATTTACATTGGCAACAATCTTGGTTCTTGCCACTCTCGCATCACTCATTTGCGAAGCCACGGCTCTCTGCCAAATGAGTCTGTACAATTTCTTCTGTTCATCATTGTGCCCAGCATTTTGCTTGTTGAAATGTGAAGGACGAATAGCTTCGTGGGCTTCCTGGGCATTTTTACTTTTTGTTGTATATTTTCTAAATGATAAATATTGTTCACCGAAATCTTTTTTAACAACAGCCGCAATTTGTCCCAATGCTTGTTGTCCTAGATTTGTAGAATCAGTACGCATATAAGTGATAAATCCCGACTCGTAAAGTTTCTGGGCAATACCCATGGTTCGTGAAGGAGAAAATCCTAGACGTGAGCTGGCCGCTTGTTGTAACGTCGATGTGATAAACGGGGCACGAGGTGATCTTTTCTGTTCTGATTCTTCTATATCAATAACTTTCCATGGTTCTTTGCGGGCAACTTCAAGAATAGAGTCAACTTCCTTCCTATCCCTCGGCTCTTTGGAGCAGGTTAGCTTGAGCGGCTGACCTTTTTCGGTTTTATAATTTCCTTCTATAATCCAGTAAGTTTCTGGCACAAAAGCCTTAATTTCACGCTCACGCTCTACTATTATGCGTAAAGCAGGTGATTGCACACGTCCGGCAGAAAGACCGTAACGGACTTTTTTCCAGATAAGACCCGACAAGTCATAGCCAACTATGCGGTCTAAGATGCGCCGAGCCTCCTGTGCTTCCTTGAGATTGATATCAATAGGGCGAGGGTGCAAAAGAGCCTCATTGACGGCTTCCTCGGTGATCTCGTGGAAGGCGATACGGCTGATTTTCCTGGAAATGCTCTTACCCAACCTATCTTTAAGTACTTCAGCTACATGCCAAGCGATGGCTTCACCTTCACGATCCGGGTCGCTTGCTAATATAATCTCATCAGCCTTTTTTGCTTGTGTAGAAATATCTAAAATAACATCTTCTTTTTTGGCCACGATTTCGTAATGAGGAATAAATCCACCAGCAATATCAATAGCTTTCTTACTAGACTTTGGCAGATCACGCACGTGCCCGACAGATGCACGCACCACAAAACCACTTCCGAGATATTTGGAAATAGTTTTTGATTTTGATGGCGACTCGACGATTACCAATTTCATTGCGCACAGTATTACATGAGTTGAGGCGAAGTGGCAAATCAAATAAAATACCTCGTCAGCTTGCTGCGAGGTATTTTATTTGACTCACATTAATTTTACTAGCCAACCCTCATCCTATAACTTCCACCTTCTTGCGTAACCAAATTTTTCATTTCCAATTCCGATAATGTAATAGTCAACAAGGAAGAAGTCCATGAGGTTTTCTCTATGAGATCAGATGCAGACAGTTGTTCATTTTTCAAATAACTACAAATAGTTTTTTCATCTTGCGACAGAGCCAGCGCATCCAGATTAATTGAAACTGTCTTTGGTGCGGATGTTTCTGTGTGTTTCTTTTTGTAAGGAGCTTCCACTGAACTTTTCCTTGTAACAGCAAAATCTAGTGCCTCTAGTATATCTTCTGAACAAGTTATAGGTGTTGCACCGTCACGAATGAGCATGTGAGTACCATATGATAATTCGGAAAATATGGATCCCGGTACAGCCAAAACATCACGGTTACATTGTAGAGCATACTCGGCCGTCATCAGACTACCCGAACCTTCACGAGCTTCAATGATTAGAGTGGCATATGAGATGCCTGCCATCAGACGATTGCGAGTAGGAAATGTCCAATATGCTCCTTCCTGACTTTCCTCAAAAGGAGATACAAGTGCTCCACCAGACGCAATAATTCCCTCCGCAAGATCTTTGCGTGAACTAGGATATAGAGTGTCTAGTGACAATCCAGAGCCAGGGAAAGACACAGTTTTCAATCCGGCCTTGAGTGCGGCCTCGTGTGACAGTGAGTCGATGCCAATAGCAAGACCGGAGACAATGACAATGGGCCAACCAGCGAGGCCTTGTATCAATTTCTTACATACATCTTCTCCATAACTACTCGGTGTTCGTGATCCAACAACACACAGGAACATGTGGTCGTCAGAAGGCATGTTACCAGCAATATCAAGCCACTTAGGCAGTCTAGATATTTGCCTTAGTAGATGGGGATATTGTTCTGGTGTGATACGGTGTTTTTTCAGTGGCATTGTTTTGAAGTTAAATAATGAAAATATTTTCCAATTATACAACTACAGCCTCCACTTTTGCCCCAAACAAAGCATGATATCTGGGGATTTCATGTGAATAAAATTATGCTAGACTGTCTCTATGTTAGACATAAAATTTATTCGGGAAAATAAGGAAATAGTGGCTATGGCGGGCAAGAAGAAGCTTCTCGACTTCAAAGTCGAAGACTTACTGGCTCTAGATGACAAACGCAGGACATTGCTTGGGGGAGTAGAGTCGCGACGTGCCGAACAGAATGCCGCTAGTAGCAAGATTGCTTCAGCCATTTCGTCAGATGAAAGAACCAAACTTATAAGTGAAATGAAAACTGTCAAGATCGCGCTTGAGGCTGATGAAGCCACACTCAAAGAAGTTATGGTTGAATGGCAGAACCTGATGCTACGTGTGCCCAATATTCCTGACATGTCCGTACCCGATGGCAATTCTGATGCAGATAATATGGAAATAAAAGTTTGGGGTGAAAAACCGAAGTTTATCTTTGACGCAAAGGATCACATCGAACTCATGGTCAAACTAGGCATGGCCGACTTTGAACGTGGGGGCAAGGTACACGGTTTCCGAGGATATTTTTTGACAGGGGAAGGAGTGAGACTATGTTTTGCTATTTGGAATTACGCTCTGGACTTCTTTTCTGCAAAAAATTTCATGCCAGTTTTGCCACCGGTAGTAGTGCGCAAACTTAATCTTTTTGGAACAGGCTACCTGCCACAAGGTGAAGAAGATATGTACAAGACACAGGATGGTGACTATCTAGCTGGTACAGCCGAAGTACCCATCATGGGCATGCATGCAGAAGAGACATTGTTAGCTAGTGATTTACCAAAACGCTATCTTGGATTTTCACCATGTTATCGTAGGGAAGCTGGTGCTCACGGCAAGGACACC
>JBDKJM010000044.1:0-4073 GCA_039796555.1 Candidatus Parcubacteria bacterium
GCCGTGACTGACAAAGAGGTTGGGGTGTTTGTTGCGTCACCTGAATTAGCAAATTACTTTGAATCAGTCATTTCAACATTCCAAAATGACACGAAGAAAGTTCGGCTGGCTATCAATTACCTCTTAACTGACTATTTGAAGTTCGTGAATGACTCTGGAAAAACAGTCGACGTAGTTAAATCAAGTGCATTTGCTGAATTAATTGACATGATAAGTGGTGGTGAGATAAGTTCACGTGCCGCCAAGGACATACTAGGCCTGTTATTTAATGAGAGTGGGTCTTCGGCAAAAGAGTTGGCGGTCAAGCACTCACTCATCCAGAAAAGTGACGCTTCTGACCTTATTCCTGCCATCGAAAAAGTACTAACTGACAACCCAAAGGCTGTTTCTGAATACAAAGCTGGCAAAATAGCCTCACTTCAGTTCCTTGTAGGCCAAAGTATGAAAGCCACCAAGGGTGCCGGTAACCCAGAGGTGGTCAAAAAGTTATTGCTAGAAAGACTGTCCTAGCTAGCTCAAAACTTTCATAATCCTTACTACTTTTTTGCTTAATTTAATTCTAGGTGGGTTTTTAATACATAAACATTAATATCCCCCACCCTGTCATATACACTCTTTATTTCAACCTCTTCACTAACTCCTCCCCCAATTTTTTGATAGAAGCATCATCCAAAACTGAAACTTCCAGAATATCTTTGCAATATTTCTTCAGAGCTTTGCGCGCATCTTTTACTGTACCTGGTTCAACCATATCTGTCTTGGTCAAGATAACTACTTCTGTCTTATTAGGCAAACCTTCACCATATTTTTCTAGTTCCTTCCGCACAGTCAGATAGGCTTCGATGGGTGGGGTGTTGGGGATTTTTGTCTTGGACTTGGTTATTGTTTTAGATTTATGATTTATGAATATAGATTTATGAAGGGTTTCAGTACTAGAGTTTAGTTCATTGGCCATGGCTTCAAGCGACACTAAATGCAGAAGTACCTTGGTTCTCTTCACGTGTCTCAAAAATTTATGCCCTAAACCTTTACCTTCTGATGCACCTTCGATCAAACCAGGAATGTCAGCCAAAATATATCCTCCGCGCAGAGCACCAAGATTTGGATCCAGAGTAGTAAAAGCGTAGCTACCAACTTTGGCGTGTGCATGGGTTAGAGCATTCAAGAGACTGGACTTACCGGCATTTGGTAATCCTATTAGACCAGCATCAGCGATGAGATTCAACTCAACTTTGAAGTCGGCTTCTTCGCCAAACATGCCGCTGGTAGATTGCTCTGGACGAACGTTTGTTGAGGCTTTGAAATGTTCATTGCCCAAGCCTCCACGACCACCATGCAAGATTTTTGAAACCTGCCCATCTTCAATAAGTTCAATCGTGCGTCCAGACGAAAGATTTTTTACCACAGAACCGATAGGTAAATCAATGTATTTGTCTTCTCCAGCTTTTCCTTGCATGCTCCAATTGGCACCATCTACTCCATTTGTTGCCCTGAATTGTTTGACTGATTTGTGTCGAGCCAGAATATTGATATCACGGACAGCGCGTACATAGATGTCGCCGCCAGGTCCACCGTTTCCTCCAGCGGCTCCAGCAAACTCCTTGCCTTTTTCGTGACGCCACCTAACTACGCCGGTACCACCGTCGCCAGCTTTTGCGTGAAATTGTAGTTCATCGATAAACGCCATAATTACGCGCGTCTACTAAAAGAAGTCTTGTATATCTCCAATAATGAGAATAGGAATGCTAGCACAATTGGACCCAATACGAAACCTATTGGGCCAAAGAAGATGATGCCACCCAAAACTGACAATAGGATAAGAAATGGGTGGATCTTCACGCCACGATTGACGAATATAGGACCGAGGAAGTTATCTATGAGCCCTACTGCCAAAACACTCCATATAAGGAGTCCTATAGCTGCTCCATTTGATCCTGTAAACAAGAGATATAGAATGCCGGGCACTAGAACCAATGAAGTTCCCACACCAGGAATCAGCGCAGAAACTGCCGCTATCGATCCCCACAGGGCTGGGCTGGGAACTCCAAAAATAGCAAATCCAATACCAGTCAGTATGCCCTGAATTATTCCTACTGCGATACTTCCTCCAAAGATAGAAAATATGGTTTTCTCTAATTTTTTGAAAATTCTATTATCGTCATCGTCGCCAAGGGGTGAAAGCTGAACTATTTGTCGCTTTAGTTCACGGCCATCTCGTAGGAAATAGAACAAAGCTAGAAACATGACGAATACCGAGAGAGCGATCTTGGATGCTCCGCCAAAAACTACGTCTAGATTACTGAATAACCATTCGAGACCTTTCTTCAGAATATCTGTGACACTAAGTGAGTCAAATGAATATGCAGGAAACAAGTCAAAGAAAATGTGCGAGACCGACTGTGCTGCGCGATTCAAAGCATCAATTACTTGTGATCTGCCCGTTTCGTCAATCAAGAATCCATACATATTTTGAACTTCTGTGTATATCTTTCCCGCAACCAGAAGTAGCGGTACGAATATAATTATAATGATCAATAATGAGGTAATCAGTGCCGCAACACTACTACGCTCTTTGTCCTTGAATAGTACTCGTACTATAAATCGGTGAACTGGCGCAAAAACTACAGCTATGGCGGCCGAGAGAACAATCGGAGTCAAAAATGGCAAGAAGATGAATATGGCCAAAATGATGACTGCCAAAAGTAAGCCAAAGAAGAAGTGATTGGGTGAGGTGGGTGTCATGACATTACTGTACCATACTTTTGTGCTAGTGGGATAGAATCTATTCTCTTGCTGAGGCAACTTTCCACTGCATCAATCTTCTCATCAAGCTTTTGAAATCCAGTGTCCATGTATGATTTTTGCTCATCAAACTTATCATAAACTTTATTAAATGCATCTTTAACTTCAACTCTAAACGCATTTAGTTTCTTATCTGAATTTTCGAACTGAACTTTAACTTCATCTTTAAATCTATTAAGCTTCTCATCAGAACTTTTGAATCCAGCTTTGAACTCATCTCTAAACTCATTGAGTTTCTTATCTGAATTTTCGAATCGTACTTTAACCTCCTCCTTAAACTCATTGAGTTTCTTATCTGAATTCTCGAATCCAACTTTGACCTCATCTTTGAACTTTATAAGTTCTTTATCTGAATTTTCAAACCTAACCTTAACCTCCTCCTTAAACTTGTTAAGTTCCCTCTGTGATCCATCAAATCCACTTTTAATCATCCTTCCTAAGGTATCCATACTTATTTTCTTTGGCTTAATGATATTAATTTTCTTTTTGTTTAACATGTATTTTATTTAAATGGGTTAATAAATCGTACCGCCTCCACGCAGGATAGAGACTAACTGAATGCCACAATTGTACACCCATAAAAAATCTTGGGAACTTCCAAATGTTCAAAAGATGTTTCGTAATGAGAAACTATAAAACTTTTTCCACTTTTGATTCTAGAATGTTGTCACCTGTTTCATCAAGGAGATAAGTTTAACTGTTATTAAAATAGTTCACCAGAGCTTTTGCAACTTCCTGTGGATGCAGGTTTTTCATGCTACTAATTTGATAAATTGGCACCCAAACCAGATGATACTGATTTTCTTCTGTCATTTTTTCTTTTTCTGGACCACTTATTTCTGGAGTACCGGAATATTTATCTATCGAAAAAAGGTAGTATTTATGATCGCCAATCCAGGTATTTTTATCTGGTGGGATCTCAATATTTTCCACTACGCATATTGGTGTAAATGCATCAACTTTGATCGCAAGTTCTTCTGTTGACTCCCTCAAAAGTCCTTGTTCAACTGTCTCGCCCTCCTCAACACCTCCTCCAGGAAACATAAAATACTCCTCATGTGGTTTGACGCGTCGAATAAGGAGGATCTGATGATCCTTGACCAAGATCGCTGTTGCGCGTTTTCTAACATAATTTTGCATATAGTTTTACCTTCCCACCAACCTCCTATGCTCCTCCGTATCCAACGCACCACACTTCTTCCACTTCTTACCTGACCCACAAGGGCAAAGTTCGTTTCTGCCGACTTCATTTTCCTTTTTGAGTGTTTCTC
>JBDKJM010000045.1:0-3251 GCA_039796555.1 Candidatus Parcubacteria bacterium
TGGAGGCAACGGCGAGTTGACAGGCGGTGTAAAGTTGGCTGGTGGTGCAGGTGGTGTATATGGGTCTACCGGTGGAGAATACCCTGGTGTTGTAAAATCATAAGAAAAATCATTATCGCAACCTGTGCTATTCCACCAGCTAAACTGACAGTTATTATAGTTACCGTAGTTATTGTTATAGCTATTATCATAATTTCCTGCATTATCCTGATCATCTTGATCGTCTATGAGCATCTCAACTGAAAATAAGATCTGATATGCAGATAGAATTTCATTTAATGCTCCGTCCTGACAACGAATAAAATATTGATAATAATGACCAGGAGAAAGACCCGATACAGTGGCTGAATGAGTTCTGGAATCTGTTGTAACCATTGTGTTTGCTGTGCCCATACTTGCATATGATGTTCCTGATGTTTGACCATATCTGCAAGTGGCGTCTTCAGAAGTAACAACCGATATATTTGTATGTTCAACGTCTGATGGAAATAGATGCCCCCATGCCGGAGTAGAATTTAAGATCGTTGGTCTTGTAGTGTCATTCGATGCCGATGATGCTAGTACAGTGAAGTTAACTACGTAATCTTGTGTGTTTACATTTGAACCGCCTTTAGTACAACGAATGTAATAATTGTAGGAAGTGTTTGGCAGTAGGCCAGTCAATGCAGTTGAGTGGACCAAGTTGCCTGTAGTAATAAAATTGCCCGTCATTGAGCTATAAGGGGTATTGGCAACAGTGCTGTATTTACAAATGGCATTTTCGGTCGTAGTTACTGCCAACGTTGCACTAGTTGTATTGACCGCAAGATTACCACTAGGCAAACCGTTTTGAATCACTGGCGGAGTGGTATTTGTATCACTAACTATAGTACAGGATTGTGATGTAACTGGGGGTACGGCACCAGTGCTCACACATCCAACTGGGATATTGCTCGTAATAGTTCGGGTCTTGGTACCATTTGTGCATGCGCCCCAATCTGAATAAACATAACTAGTACACGCAACTGGAGCTATTTCTTCTGGAACTGTCATACACACAGAAGCGGTAGGTTCCGAAAAGGCTCCGCCACCGTCAAAGGACTTCAAAGTAAAACAATATGTATTTCCAGGAGTAACAGTCACAGGATATGTATATGTAGTGCCTGTGACATTGGCAGATGTATGACCATCATTGACAATATATCCAGATACTATAAATGTGTTGGTACTCTGTGAAGGGTCCCAATTCATGACTATTTTGCCATCACTCATAGTCAACCTAAAGTTCGTAGGGGCTGGTTGGTTGGGCTTTGCTTCCATACTGGCGGCGGATGGAGCTGCCAGAGCTAGTTGATCATGGTTATTTTCTTCAGTTATTAGATAATTTTGTGTAACTGGTTTGAATAGTTGAACCAGCGATACCAAGCCAACCAAAGCACTAATAGATAGGGCGAGAATGTACTTAGCCTGTCTGGGTTGTTCCATATCTACAATAATACACCATTCTTAAGACAATCGGTAGCTATAGTCTTCTCTAATACATGTAAGTGGACTAACAATTATGCTTTAAACTCATTTAAGTGAGCCTCTATTTCCTCTTTTCCACAATCTCCTTCTCTACATTACCAGGCACAACTTCGTAATGGTCGAACTCCATCATGGCACTGCCCTGACCTGAGGTCATAGAACGAAGTGATGTGGTATAACCAAACATTTCTGACAGAGGAACTTTGGCGAGAATAGCAATGTTCTGCCCTTTTGGCTCCTGACCTTCGATGGTGCCGCGCTTGGATGCGATGGAACCATTGATGTCACCCATGTATTTTTCTGGGGCGACGACTTCGAGTTTCATTATTGGTTCTAGAATGACTGGTTTGGCACGTTTTGCGGCATCTTGAAAAGCCTGTGACGCGGCAATCTTGTAGGCAATTTCTGACGAGTCAACATCGTGATATGAACCGAAAGTAAGCTCGCAAGAAACATTAACCATCTTGAAACCAGCGACAATGCCTCTGTCCATAGCCTCATGAACGCCTTTTTCTACTGCTGGAATAAACTCATTTGGTATAACGCCACCCTTGATAGAGTTGATAAACTCGAAATCATCATAACGTTTTACGTTCTTTGGTACTTTTTCGCCCTCGACTAGTGCCTGCATCGGCTTAATTGTAATGCGAACGTGACCGTATTGACCCTTACCACCTGTCTGCTTGATGTATTTGTTCTCGGCTTCAGCTGTGTTCAAAATAGTCTCGCGATATGCCACCTGTGGCTCTCCCACATTTGCTTCTACACTAAACTCGCGCTTCATACGGTCAACCATGATTTCTAGGTGAAGTTCGCCCATACCTGAAATGATAGTCTCGCCTGTCTCCTGGTTGGAAGATATCTTGAATGTAGGGTCCTCGTTGGCGAGCTTGCGAAGTGCCAATCCCATTTTCTCTTGGTCTGCCTTGGTCTTTGGTTCAATACGCAACGAAACCACTGGCTCCATGAACTTGATTGTTTCTAGAACTATCGGATTTTCTTCATCACAGAAAGTGTGTGATGTTAGTGCGTCTTTGAGACCAACTGCCGCTGCGATTTCTCCAGCAAAAACTTTCTTAACCTCTTCACGTTTGTCGGCCTGAAGTCGAACGATACGTCCGAGTCGTTCCTTTTTGCCAGTTGTAGAATTGTAGATATAACTTCCAGCTTCAATGGTACCGGAATAAACTCGGAAAAATGTCAGTGCGCCAACGAAAGGATCATTCTGCAGTTTGAAAGCCAGAGCACAGAACGGCTCCTTGTCATCTGCATGACGAATAACTTCCTCACCTGTGTTTGGGTTGATACCATTGATGGCTGGAATATCTAGAGGTGATGGTAGGTAGTCAACAACCGCGTCTAGAATGAGCTGAACTCCAACATTTTTCAAGGCGGAACCGGTAAAAACTGGAAAAATCTTGTTGTCAATAACGGCTTTACGAGCCACGGCTTTGAATTCTTCTATGGAAATTTCCTTACCTTCGAGATAATTATGCATTGCAGTATCATCATGTTCAACAACTTTCTCAATCATTTCTGCGCGATATTTCTTGGCATCTTCTAGCATGTCAGCGGGAATTTCTCCTTCAACAACATCTATGCCTTTTTCACCAGTAAATGTGTAGGACTTCATTTTCAAGAGGTCCACGACGCCTTTGTGTTCACCTTCAAGACCAATAGGGATCTGAAAACGAACAGCGTTTTTATTTAGACGCTCCAAAATAGATTTGTATGACTTTTCAAAA
>JBDKJM010000046.1:0-6098 GCA_039796555.1 Candidatus Parcubacteria bacterium
TGCACGGCATTCTTTTTAAGAAAAATGATCTAGTATTGCGCGTCGCTGGTGGACAAGCCCTGGCCACGTTTGAATCATTCCCGTATGAAGCATCTGGACTTGAATCGCTTGATTTTTCCATTGCCAACCAAAAAGATTTTTCGGCAGATAAGAAAAATACCCTTATTATCAAACTCAAAGGTGAAGCCAAGCTGATAGGCTCTATTCCTGTAGATACTTTGAAAAAGAAGCTCTCTGGAATGTCGCTTTCTGAAACCGAGGCTGTATTGCGTTCATATAAGCCAGTTATAGATATAGACAGCAGTTCGGGCGAGATAACCCCACCTTGGTCAAAGGTACCTAGTGACCCTGGTCGTATAGACATAAAGGTATTGACTAAATAGCGCTCTTTCTGCTAGTATACAGAACGCGCTCAATACGAAATGGACATCGCGCAGCAACCTAAAAGTTCCCCCAAAAATACCGTCAGCGGCATTGTCGTAGAGGCGTTGCCGAATACGCTGTTTAGAGTTGAACTGCAAGATACCAAGGAAGTTATCCTGGCATATTTGGCAGGAAAAATGAGAATGAACCGTATCAGAGTTCTGATTGGAGATAAGGTTGAGTTGGAGCTGGATTCCTACGGGGGACGAGCTCGAGTTACCAGACGCCTATAAAGCAATGAGAGTCAAAGCATCAGTCAAAAAAATTTGTCCGAAATGTTCTCTTGTGCGCAGAGGGAGTTATCTCTATGTGGTTTGTAAGTCCAATCCTAGACACAAACAGAGGCAGGGCTAATTATTAGATTTAAGATTTATGAAGAGCAAAAGTAACAAATTCCTAAATCTTAAATCCTAAATCTTAAATCGTATACTTTAAATAACCATGAGAATCCTAGGTATTACAGTTCCAGAAAACAAGCGACTTGAGTTCGCTTTGACTGCTATATATGGGATTGGAAGATCTAGAGCTAGTCACATTTTGAAAAAAGTAAAGATAGATCCAGGCATGAGATCAGCCGCTCTTACCGTCGAACAGGAAAACGATATTCGTAAATTGGTTGAGAGTTACAAAATAGAAGGTGATTTGAGACGCGAAGTAGCTGGTAATGTCAAACGTTTGAAAGATATCAAAGCATATCGAGGACTCCGACATGCTAGACACTTGCCGACACGCGGACAGAGAACCAAAACCAATTCCAGAACTGTGAGGGGTAATATCAGAAAGACCATGGGATCAGGTAAGCGTAAGGAAGAGAAGAAGTAATAAATAATCATCACTAACGTGGGTAAAAAAAGAATCGTAACAACTCCAGGGGCTGAATCAGTTGATGCACAAAAAGCACCAGTTGTTTCTAGCAAGAAGCGCATTGAGTCTGGTATTTTGCACGTGCAATCAACATACAACAATACCAAAGTTATGCTTACAGATACCAAGGGCAATGCACTGATGTGGGGCTCTAGTGGAGGTGCGGGTTTCCGTGGTGCAAAGAAGGGAACTCCGTTTGCAGCGGCAAAAGTCGGTGAAACTTTGGCACTCAAGGCCGTAAACATTGGCTTGAAGGAGATAGCTGTGGTTGTCAAAGGCGTTGGTTCTGGTCGTGAATCAGCCATCAGAGGTTTTATTAGCAAAGGAGTCATCATTACTTCTATCAAGGATGAGACTCCTATTCCTTTTAATGGCCCTCAACCCAAGAAGCCTCGACGTGTTTAATACATACCACCATGCAAATCGGACCTCGTTACAAAAAAGCTAGATACCTTGGCGCCGCAGTCTTCAGAAAGACACAGACGCAGAAGTATGCTATGCGCTCACAAACCAAGACCACCAAACGTAGTGGTGCAAAGAGTGAATATGGCAAACAGTTTTTGGAAAAGCAGAAGGCTCGGTATAGTTACGGAGTTTCAGGCGGTCAATTCACAAACTACGTTAAGTCTGCACTCAAAACAAAGGGTGATAATGCCAAGAACCTCATGCGCATCTTGGAAGGTCGTCTGGATAATGTAGTTCTACGCGCAGGGTTTGCATTGAGCAGAGCTTCTGCTCGCCAAATGGTCTCTCACGGACATTTGTGTGTTAACGGTAAGATTGTCAATATTCCGTCATACCAGGTGCGCATTGGCGATTTTGTGACGATTCGTGAGGGCAGTAAGGGCAAGGCTATTTTCAGTAAGCTAGATGAAGAATTTAAGAATATCAAACTTCCATCATGGTTGAGCATGAATCCAGACAAGAAAGAGATCAAAGTTGGGGGCGAACCAGGTACTGACACTTCAGAATTGCTGTTCGATGTGCGCGCAGTGCTCGAGTTCTATACTCGCTAGACAAAATTTATTTTTAATGTATTATTAATCGTCTATTTTATAATATTATGACACGCGACCTCATTCTTCCTTCAAAGCCAAAGATTATCAATGAACAGGGTGTTAGTGGTACCTACGAAATTGATGGACTTTATCCTGGTTATGGACATACACTGGGCAATTCACTCCGCCGCATAGTACTTTCATCACTACCTGGCGCGGCTGTAACAAAGGTCAAAATCAAGGGAGTTGAGCATGAATTTTCAACTGTTGATGGTGTCAAAGAAGATGTTGTTATCATTCTTTTGGCTCTGAAAAAGTTGCGTGTTCGTGTGACAGGAGACGAAGCAGTATTACTCACTCTCAAAGTAAAAGGTGCAAAGGAAGTAACAGCAAAAGACATAGAAGTTCCTGGACAGGTTGAAATTTTGAACAGCGATCTACACATCGCAACACTCACGGAGAAATCCGCTGAACTAGATATGGAGATCACAGTAGAAAAGGGTCTTGGATATGTTTCTAAGGAAATTATCCAGAAAGATCGTGTTGAGATTGGTGCCATAACTCTCGATGCCGCCTTTACACCTATTCGCAAAGCCAACTACGAAGTTGAAAACATGCGTGTTGGAGATCGTACTGACTTCAATCGTCTTCGTATGACTATTGAAACAGATGGCACTATTGCTCCACGAGAGGCTTTGGAGCAATCAATCACTATTATGATCCATCAGCTCAAGGCTATCGTTGGGTTTGTCGAGAAAGAGGTAGAAAAGGATTCAAGAGAAGTTGCGGATGAGAAATCAGACGCCCCAGAGGGTTCACTTCGAGATATTGATGCAGATCTTCTGAAAACACGCATTGATTCACTAGGTTTTTCGTCTCGCACTGCCAAGGCTCTGACAAATGGCAACGTTCGCACGCTGGGAGGTTTGGCTAGAAAGAAAGAATCAGACATCATGGACATCGATGGTCTTGGTTCCAAGGGCATACAGGAAATCAAGAAACTTCTTGCTCAACACGGCATAACATTGAAGCAATAATTATACCCACATGCGACACAGTGCTAACAAAAGAAAATTTGGTCGTGAAAAAAATCAACGAAATGCACTGATGTCTTCTTTGGCGCGAAATCTCATTCGTGACAATCGTATTATGACCACTACTGCCAAGGCAAAGGAGCTTAGGCCAATGGTTGAAAAGCTGGTTACAAAGGCCAAGAATGCCACAGTTGCATCACGTCGCCTGATTATTTCTAGTATTCATAGTCAAGTAGAAACCAAGAAATTAGTTGACACCATTGCTCCAAAGTACAAAGATCGAAAGGGTGGTTATACACGTATTATCAAACTACCAAATCGAGATCTTGATAGCAGCCCAATGTCTCTGATCGAGTTTGTTTAATTTCGATCTATATTATTATGAAGCACACCATTGATGCACAAGGCAAGAAGATCGGAAGAGTGGCCAGTCAGGCCGCATCTATCCTGCTTGGCAAGCACTCTGCTTCATTTGCCAAGGACAAGGTTTCTGCTGACATGGTAGAAATTGTTAACGCATCAAAGGTTGATCTTACTCTCAAAAAGAAAACTGATGATAAGTTTGTGACTTACACTGGTTACCGAGGTGGACTAAAAAGTGAGTCGCTGGGTGAATTGATCAAGCGTCGCGGAATGAAAGAGGTATTCGAGAGGGCAGTGACCAGAATGTTACCCAATAACAGATTGAGAAATGAGCGTATAAAACATTTGAATATTAAGGATTAGTAAATCAGTATGACAACAGCAAAAACCATAACTCATAAATATTTCGAAGCCGTCGGTCGCCGCAAGACTGCCGTTGCTCGCGTACGCATTTTTCCAGGAACAAAGACTGGTTTTGATATCAATGGCAAATCTTTAGAGGCATATTTTCCAGTAAAAGAAATGCAACTCAACGCCACAGATCCATTTACCAATGGCAAGGCTGCAGAAAAATTTCATGTCACTGCCAAGCTCACTGGTGGAGGTATCTCTGCACAGTCAGAAGCTCTCCGTCACGCTATTTCTCGAGCACTTTTGGTTTATGATATTGAACTCCGTGGTAAGTTGAAGAAACTTGGATATTTGAAGCGTGATCCAAGAGCAAAGGAACGCCGCAAGTTCGGATTCAAGAAGGCCAGAAAGAGTCCACAGTGGAGTAAGCGTTAGTTCTGTGCTATTATAATTTTGGCACGCTAGGAAAAAGGGCTAATTGGGGCATTTAACCGCCGTCGAGTTGACTTCAATGTCAAAGTAATTAATCACGATTTTGAGCTTGGGCAAACTTCCCAATGTATCGTGACAAACTACAAGACGGGTCCCGAGACAACCTCCGGTCTCTCCTAGCGGCCTTTTTTGTTGTCCAAATTATTGCAGAAATCAAACTTTTTAGCTAAACTATCCAACACTATGTTCAAAAAGAAACCAACAGATGAGAGTGACGTAATTCCTGAAGGTGAGGCCATTAAGACCGATCAAATTGAGGACTCCGAGACGCTAGATGATTCAGTTGTAGCGGAGGAAGCAATGGGAGAAACCATCAAAAAGCTTCGTGACAAGCTCAAGAAATCCGAAGCAGAGAAGCAAGAATATTTGATGGGTTGGCAGCGTGCCAAAGCGGACATGGTGAATGCTCGTAAACGTGATGATGAAGATCGTCGCGTATTTACCAAATTTGCCAACGAACGTCTCATTGAAGATCTCATACCGATTCTATCCAGCTTTGATATGGCCATGGGCAACAAGGAAGCATGGGAAAAGGTGGACAAAAATTGGCGCATGGGGGTTGAGTACATTTATTCTCAAATGATCAAGGCCATGAATGATAACGGTGTCCAGGAACTCAATCCGATAAATGAAAAGTTTGATCATGCTCACCACGAAGCTGCGACTTATGAGCCTGTCACTGATGAGAAACTGGATCATGTCATATTGCAAGTCATTCAGAAGGGGTACTCACTGAATGGTAAAGTATTGAAGGCACCAATTGTTAAGGTTGGAGAGTTTAAGAAATAGTTACAGCATACTTTATTTGCTTTGAATACTTGTTGTGAAAAATATTAGGAGTAAAATTATGCTACGCCTGCGTATTATTAAATCTAATTACGATATAAACAATATGACAAAAACAACAGAAATAACCCTGAATGATCTTGCCTTAAAAATAGATAATCTAAATAGTAATTTAACATCAAGAATGGATAATGTGAATAATGCACTTTCAATCAAAATAGAGGGTGTCAATAATACTCTTTCGACAAGGATGGATAGAATGAATGTTGAAATGAACAAGGGTTTTACTAGGATTGAGAATAAGATTGATGATTCTGTAGAAGAATTAGCTGGAATGATGGCTCGTGAATTGGATAATTTTGGAAAGACTGTAGTCAAAAATCATGAGACAAGAATTAGTCGCACCGAACGCAAGTTGCAAATGGCTTGACATCTGTATCATTTTGCTATAATACATACAACATGCTAGAAAGGTTCAAGAAACAATTGAAGCGCGAAAATTCTACAACCCTCCAGGAGCAGGGAAAGTTTGTCACGCGTCTTTATACTGACAAAAATGGTCAGTCTTTCAAACTTACTTTCTATGTAACCCTCATCAGTGGTGAAGCCAAGGCTAGACTTGTTTCAGTTGAACCTATCTCAACTCCTTCTACATCTTCCAATCTGAAAATTGAGGGTAATTGCAGTTCCTCACAGTTTTGTCTGCCAACAACTCTTTCAAAAATGGAAATAGAAACGCCCTATGTTTTTAATTACGACACAAAAAAGTCACCTTATTTTTCTTTGG
>JBDKJM010000047.1:0-6769 GCA_039796555.1 Candidatus Parcubacteria bacterium
TTTTGACTTCGGCTTCCGTGGGCGCGACATTCACAAAGAAACCATCGAGTGCAGTCCAGAACGGGTGCCGGCCGTCCTTAATGATGCGGGTTATAGTTTCTTCTTCAGGCTCAAGTGAGCCCACTCTGGTCGCAATGCGTGCCATCAGTGATAGGATAGTCTGGTTATTTGCTTTCATAGTTCAGTTCTCTTCTAGGAGTGACTGTGACTCTCCAACATGGAGAGCTTATCAGTGTGTCAAAGGAGAGATTCTCCTCAAACTCTATCATTTATATTGGGGTAAGTCAAATTTCTGCTGAAATGCAGGGTTTGCGAGGTAGTTCAATTTCTTGCAAAACCCTTGTACTTCAATATCCTCTCCACACTTGCATCAATATCCTTCTCATCAATTTCCCCTTCTGTCACAGCTTTCTTGATGGCTTGATGTATTAATGGATGAAATTTTGTCGTGAAAGTACTGATGATCATGTCATTACCTGCTTTTATAGCTTCAACTGCCAGATCAGGAACAGATTTATTTCCCGCTGAGACCATTTCCAAGTCATCAGTTATGATCACCCCTTGATAATTCCATTGTTTCCTCAATATATCTTTCAGCAAGACTGATGACAATGTTGCTGGAACAGAATCAATTGCAGGAATGATGACATGGGCGGTCATAACTGCTCCGTCTTCCTTATTTTCCAGTAACTTTCTGAATGGTTCCAAACTCTTGGCATAATAATCCGAATCATCAAACTGCGCGGCATTCCTATGAGGATCTTTGGAAATGTTTCCGTACCCGGGGAAGTGCTTTACTACAGCCCGAATACCACTATCTTCGTACCCGCGAACCATTTCCTTTGCCAAAGTAACTATCCCATCAGTCGTAGTACCGAAAGTTCTAGCGTATAAATATGATTTTTTATCAGTTACATAGTCGGCCACTGGAGAAAAATTAACTGCGACCCCCAATTCCGACAATTCCTCGCCTCTTTCCAAAGCTTCTTTGTAAGCTTTATCTGTACTAATAAGTAAAGTCTGTGGCACGAGGTGTTTCAGGAACTTATATCTAGAAACTGAACCTCCTTCTTGATCAGTCGCAACCATAAAGGGTATATCTGTTATGGAGTCATTATATGATTTTAGGTCAGTATTCAATTTAGCGGCCTGCATCTTATCAACAACATTTCTTCCCAGAAGATTAACGCCACCAAGGTGATATTTCGAGATCATTTCCTTGATATGAGAATCAAGAAATGGATTTTCAAAGCCAATTATCATCATTTGGCCTATTTTTTCGTCCAAAGTCATCCTGGAAACTCTTTCAGCAATGTAATCATGATCGTCTTCCACATCTACTTTTACAGGCACAACTGCTGGCACACGACCGTCTTCGACATTATTGGGTATTTTAGCTACAACAATGATGGATCCTATTATCGCCAGACAGACTAATCCCAAAATAATGATTTTATTCATGCTATTAGCTTAGCATAGACAATAATTCTGTTCTTTCGTTAGGAAACATAGTAAAAATCCAACAGATAATAAATAGGTATGTCAAATTTCCCACCCTATTGCCCAAAAAATGGCTTGATATATAATAATTCCATGGTTCAAGACTCGATCCGGCCCTTCGCTCTGAAGAGCTCAGGGACAACGTCGGGACGGGCCGAGACCACATTATTAGAATTAATAAAAAACAACTATGAATAAAGCAGGTATAGTAGACGCAGTTCACGGTGTTCTCGGTGGAACCAAGGTTCAGGCCGAACAAGCGGTCGAGACAGCTATAAACAGCATTACCGACACCCTCAAGAGGGGCGAAGAGGTCTCTATCGCAGGTCTCGGTATTTTTTCAGTAAAACAGCGCGCCGCTCGTGAGGCTCGCAACCCTAGAACTGGTGAGTCCATCAAGGTTCCAGCCATGAAGGTTCCAAAGTTCCGAGCCGCAAAGGCATTGAAGGATGCAGTGAAGTAGTTAATGGTTAATGGTTAATGGTTAATGGTTAATGGTTAATGGTTAATGGTTAATGGTTAGTGGTTAGTCACAAGAAGCAAAAGACCGCCCTGAGCCTTAAGGTGAAGGGGTGGTCTTTCGCTGATACTAATTTAGAGAAATTAAATACCCTCACGAAAGAGTCGGCCAAGATTTTTGATTGTATATCAATATGCCCAATGAATTTTTGACAAAAAAATGTTTGCCTGTAATCTATTAGCTGAACTTGTAGTTAACCATTAACCCATTCAGCGGTTTTGAAAAAGGAATAAACGTATGCCAAACACCAGCGCACCCACATGTGATCACGATCCAGCATTCATCTGCGCCAAATGCAGATATGAAGTTGTTCGCCAAAAAGCTCTCCTTGGCGACTGTCGCCAGCCGGACTATGATGAGCTGATGTGTGTCCTAAATGCGGCCATCGCGCGCACGGACTACAACGAAGCCGGCCTTGTGCTCACAGAGTTCGGTCGCGACTTCTTCGACGAGGAGCTCGAGGACATGATCAGAATCCGCATCGAACGCGGCCACTATGATCTGGCGCATCATGCGGCAGAGATGGCCAGGCGTGTTTTGAGCCAGGAGGAACGCGACGAGGCCATCAAGAACGAACTATGCTTGAACGACTCAACCGATGTTGTACGAAGGGCCGTAGGAAAAGGCGAAATATCGGTCGAGACCATTCAAGCACTCTTCAATATCTGCACTGTAAAAGCACTTCCCAACACCGCTGGCATTTTGGCGACCAGGATCGGACACGTGTTCACGGCATTAGATATCTATCGCCTTGAAGAATCATGCAGAAGACTCGGGTTCGAGCACCGCTTGAAGGATGTGTATCTGTCGCCCGTAGGGGGTGAAGAGACTGTTCCAGCGTGAGTTTAGTTGCTCTTTCAATTCGCTGATCGCAAACGACTGTCATCATGGGGTGGGAGTCGTTTTTTTGTTTTAATAGAGTAACCTGTATATAAAATAAGCCTTTTATTCCGAAATAACTACCCCTGCTCTCCTAACCCTTTACTTAAGGTTTCTACAAATTCCCTAATTTTAGGTTCATAGAGATCATGTTTCGGTGAACTAGACTGAAATCTAACAATTATAGTTTTCAGAGCACTATCAGCATAATACTTGTCAACAATAAAAGATCCGTCAACAAACTCTATATGGTAAATGCGAGTAGCATCGTCTGATGCTAATATAAGCTCACGCATTTTTATATTTGGAGTGTGGGTGAGGTCATAATCATAAGAACTTTTTGCATTATAATCCTCAACACTCGCTCTAACCGTAACCCCAATGGGACCAAAATCGTCTCTTGAATAGTCATAGCGAGGTGAAATTTCCCAGTACTCAGCATCATGTGTATCAATCCACCAATTTTGCGCCATCCAATCTGGTACATCAACAGAAAAGCCACCAACCCCACCAAAAACACCTATCATATTACTTGTATTCGTTTCCCGTACAGATGAACTGAATACGTCGGTCGAACCCTGATTATTGTTTTTTATAGGAGCATTCGGACTATAATCTGAAACATTCCCCTCTACCAAACGGCCACCACGAACTGTTAAGAATTTTGAAACCCCAACTGACGGAATAGCAACCATCGGCTCCCCTTCTTTTCGAATAGAATAATTCACAGCCGCATAACCATTTTTAATATTGATATTTTGAGGAGATATTCGGTCGCCAAGAAAGACACCGGCAGTACCTACATAATCGTTTCCCTGATTTATGGCCGCAAGAACGTAGAAAAATATACCTGTTCCGCCGGTCTCCTGTGAAATAAAGAATATTGCATCATTTTTTCCATCTCCATTCAGATCACCGTACACAGGTTTTCCAAATATGCGTCCCTCTGCTTTGAAAGCACTGCCAGGGACCATGCCCTCTTCTGATTTTCCGTTTATAAAAGTTATTTCTTGGTCATCCAAATAATAAGTACCGTTCAGAGGATCGGTAAAGATTTTTGCCGTGGCTTTTATTGCTGTACTAGTTATATTTCTTCCTTGCAAATCAGCGTCTTTTATGACAGAAACTGTATCCTGATACTTCATTCCAATATAGAATGTCAGAACTGGAATAACCAACAAGAACAAGATTACCGCTCCGAGTTTTGAGTACCATGTAACTTTGTTGAATTGTATGGGCATAGCAGAAAAATATAATGATTTTGAGAGATTTAATTTTGGATGTAACAATTAAAGAGTTTGGGTAGGGCTTGCTTTTCTTATACAATCTTATATAATCCTATGTATTAAATATATAAGATAATATATGAATAAAAAATTTCAAAAAAGACTCGACGATTTACCTCCCGATATTATACAGACAATTGATAAAATCGACCAACTAAAGACAACTTGGGCCGCCGGTGCTGAACTTGACAGAGAAGTCTTAACTCGTCTGAAGAAATCGGTCTTGATCACTTCGACTGGCGCTTCTACACGCATCGAAGGCGCGCAACTTTCCGATGATGAAGTCGAAAAACTTCTTAGGGGAATGGAGGTGAGTAAATTCCGAGACCGCGACAAACAAGAAGTTCTGGGATACTACGAATTGCTTAATAATGTATTCGATTCATACAAATCAATCCCCTTTTCTGAAAGTACGATAAAGTTTTTCCATCGAGAGCTTCTGAAACACGTCGAGAAGGATAAGAAGCATCGTGGGGAATACAAAAAAGGGGAAAATAAAGTCGCAATGGTTGATTCAGCAGGCAACCCTGTTGAGATCGTCTTTGACACGACATCTGCATATTTGACTCCAAAGGAAATGCAGGAAATTGTGGAATGGACGCAGTTAGAATTAATTGAAAAAAAATATCATCCGCTGTTAATCATCGGAATTTTCCTTGTAGAGTTTCTGCAAATCCACCCTTTTACTGACGGAAATGGACGTCTTTCGCGCATACTTACAAATCTACTTCTTCTACAGCAAGGGTTCGAGTACATGCCGTATGTATCGCACGAAAAGTTGGTTGAAGATAATAAGCCAGAATATTACTTAGCACTTCGGCAAAGTCAGAAAACATTTGGAACGGATAAAGAAACGATTGCTCCGTGGTTAAGATTCTTATTGAATATGTTGCTTGAACAATCTAAGCGAGCCGTCGAGTTACTTTCTCGCGAGCAGATTGAAAAACTTCTGTCACCACAACAAGAGGTCGTTTGGAAGTATTTGGAAGGGGTCGGCGAATCGACACCGATCGCTATCAGCAAATCTACAAACGTACCAAGACCGACAATAAATCAGGTACTTACAAAATTGCTTCGATTGAAAAAGATCGAGCGCGTCGGCTCTGGACGAGGAACCAGATATAGAGTTATATAAGCATATGGATAAAATAAAAAGTTTCCATGAACTATTCGAAATCATATTGAACGGCAGCCAAGAAGAAAGTCGCAAAGCTGCTCGTGCTACAAGAAGACTGATCTACAGAAATACAACAGATTGGAAAAGTAGGTCTATGGAAATCAAAAAAATAGTGGGTAATGCGTCGGCTCAATACAATAAAATTACTGATGAATTTCGTCAGGAAAATTTTGTCATGGCTATTTCGGTCATGTATTTTATTCATGATCGAGAATCTGAACCAGATTTTCTATTTCCATGGTTCTTCCAATTACTTCAGCATAAGAATGGTAATATTAGACATGCAACCGTACGTATGATCGATAACGATCTTGGTCCACTCACAGTCCATATACGATGTCCGGGACAAAAAAGCATTGTAAACATTACTCCGCAGAAGGCAGATCAGATTCTGTTTGGCCTGCGCACGAATTTGAATAATTTGCTTGATGCGTCCTGGAAATCATCTTATAAGAAATATAAATACGTAAATTCTCTGCCGAGTGGGACACATAAATCTGTGCAACTAATTCTTAGCTATCTAAATGAATGCTGTGATGAGAGATTATGGATGGGAAATGTCTGAGTGTGTTTAGACCATCGCCGCCGCAGCTGACCGCTTAATTATGTCCCTATTTGGACATGTATTGACATAGACCTAAATTGTGCGGGATGGGAGAATCGAACTCCCGACCACAGTTTGGAAAACTGTTATTATACCATTTAACTAATCCCGCTTGCCATCCATAGCTTTCTTGACCTCCAAAGCCTTGGCGAAGGAGGTAGCGAAGGATGGTTGTTCCGCAATACTATCAGATTAATAGCATTTTGTCAGAATTCACAGCCCTGATCAATTATTTATGATCTGGATGATGTGCCTTGTGCTCTTCATCAACTCTATCCTTGATCTCATCAACTTCATTTTTTAATTCCTTCACAACCGTCTTGATATCATTAAGAGTTGCCTCCTCTTCCCTGATATCTTTCTCCGTTTTCTCTTGCAATTTCTTTTCCTTGCGCAGACCACTGATCAAAATCGTGTCACCAATGAAATACGAGACAAAAAGTCCTGTAGCCAAAAGTACTGCAATCACTAGAAGCAAATTTACAGGCTCATAAAAAAGGAACCCGAGAATTCCACCCTTGTTTTGCAAGATGTCCGCCGTATTCCACACGCCACGCCAAAAAAGTACGATGGCTACACCACCAATGATGGTATAAAGTATGGGATATCGACTCAAATGAGCACGAACATGATCTTCGAATTTATCAAAAAACGCTATGGTTCTCTTAAAAATATTCTTTTCCTGATTCATATTAAAATAAATTGTGAATAACAACGTTCATAAACTTTTTGACTCTTAAATTATCAATTCGCGACTCAAGATTCCCTGTCGGAGCGCCGGGATTCGAACCCGGAGTCTTCTG
>JBDKJM010000048.1:0-8902 GCA_039796555.1 Candidatus Parcubacteria bacterium
AGCTTAATGCACCTGCTTCTTCAGCGAAATAGATTTGCACGTAATCATTGGTTTGGTCCAAACGACATGCTTGTCCAACCATACCATTGGTGTAACGCGTGTTGCTACCACCGAGCGATTCAGTCCATCCAGTGGGAGTGGCATCGTCGAAGTTCCACGAAGTCGGAAGCACGGCTTGAGCATAACCCATTACACTCACAGCAAATGCAAAAAATACGGATAAGAAAAGATTTTTCATTTTATGTATAGATGTTTGAAAACATTATTCGAATTAAAACGTGTATTGAAGGCCAACGTTCCAGCGGAAACCCATACCTACATAAACACCAGCGCTTGCGGCATCAAAGGTATTTCCATAGTCATTATTTCGTGCATCTGAAATAAAAAGATTATTGGTGACATTCATCAGATTGACGCGCAAACCGAGTTGGTGGCCTTTCTGATTGAGTTTATAGTTATAACCAAAATTGACGTCGAGGATGTAGTAACTCGGCATCTCCCATGATTGTCGGTTTGCATTGTCGCCTTGCAAAGATTCAGGAGAAAAATCCGCAAAGTTGTTGGTGAAATAGGTAAAACGAGGCTTGATATAAAAGCCTTTGAATGGAGCCCAACGAATACCTACAGAAGCTTGTGTTTGAGCAGCATCTCCAACTCTTACACCTTTTGCAGAAAACTGCACCGTATCCAAAACAGTAGTTCCATCTTCAGAAGTAACAATGGCTTCACGGTTAGAAATCCATTTCCAGTTTCCAATGCTTAAAGCACCTTCGACATTGAGTTTATCGCTGAACTTGTACTCACCATCTACCTCTACTCCAGAGTGTAAAGCATTCATACCGGGAACACTAACGCGATAGGATTCAGTACCAACGCTTACCGTTTGAACGACAGGCTTATTTCGCCAAAGTGTGATATAGCTGTTCAATGTCACACTCCATTGTTTGGAGTTGAACATGTAGCCTCCTTCAACTGCGGAGAGCTTTTCGTTTTGCAGGTTAGCGTATGTTTCAAGCGATGTTGAATTGTAAATATTGCTAAGCATAGGCGCACGACTGATGTAGCCCATGTTCAAGAATATGCTCTGTTGTTTATCGAGGTTATAGTTGCATCCGCCCTTAACCGTAGCACCTGGAAATGCTTTTGTACCACTGGTTGGATAGGTTCCATCATCGAGTTTTTTGCCGTAGTAGTTGACCCTGTTATACGTCATCAAAGAAGCAGTCGCGTTGATAAACGCAGACCAGTTGTTGCGTTTGTATTCGGCTAAGAAGAAGGCACCTTGCTGACGCACATAACTGCGAATATTATAGTCGAACCTTTCACCTTCTCGAACAACGAGCTTGTCGGGATTATTTTGATCGAAACCCGAAGCATTAGGCACAGCGTAGTCACCACCGAGTAGATCATAAATGATTGTATAGCGATCGGTGTGATAATAACGAGCATCAATACCACCGCTCAACTCAAGGTCTTTAGACCATTTGTATTTGAATGTTGACAAAAGCCCTACCCACACGTGGTTATTCATTCGAGAAGCCAGATAATTGGTGGATTTGTATTGCGATGTGTCTTTCACAAATTGTGGGTCTCCTGGATGATCGAAAATGCTAACATAAGCGTTGATGTTGTAGATGGACTGGAAATCGGTTTGTCCATTTTCATCGAACACAGAGGACTTAAGAGCTGTACCTCCACCTCTGCCGAAAGACGCATACAGGATGTTGGAAAAGGCCAATTTAGGATCTGGTGTCCAAAAATGTTTGAGGTTGAGAATAGGCTTGTGGTAGTAGTTTATGCGATCTGAAACGTCTGTTGTATCTGCGCCAGGGTTCTTGCGCGTGCGAGCCAATCTACCCCAGTAGGGATTGTAACGAGCACCAAAGTCACCATAGGCCAAAGTGCCTGGTGTAGCTTCAGGGTTTGGTGGGGTATGTCCTAATTCTTCAGCTAAATCGCGACTATAAATATAAATCTGTTGGCGTCCAATGCGTTGCTCATGACGTTGTGGACTGCCCATTATGCTGAACGAGAGGCTCTGTTGCTCTGTAAATTCTTTGGTTACTTTGAAGTAGTAAAAGAGTTGACGAGATCCCAAATGGTCTACCCAGCCGTCGTTTCGCTTGATGGAAAAAGCTGCGGTTATTCCCCAACCGTTATTTAGTCGACCAGAATTAAGTCCAAGGCTAAGTCGTGCATTGTTGTTGTTGCCATACTCAGTGTTGAGGACTACCTTTCTTTTTTCTTCGATACCCGAAGTACTAATATTTATTGTTCCGCCAATCGAAGGTACGGCCAGTTTGCTTGCCCCTAAACCGCGTTGAACTTGAATTCTATTGGTAACGCCATCAAGACCGAACCAATTGCTCCAATACACCCATCCGTTTTCCATATCGTTCATTGGAACCCCGTCGATCATCACAGCGACATAACGTTGATTAAAGCCACGAATATTGATGCGCGCATCGCCATCACCACCACCACTTTGTGTGGCATATACTCCAGGCGTGCTATTCAGGAGCATGGGTAAGTCTTGTGTTCCTAATTCTTCTCTGATTTTTTTCGGGTCAATATTGGAGAAGGCTACAGGCGTGCGGCGACCGACTGCGATATCAGCAGTGACATTTATTTCATGCAGCATTTCTGTTTCGAGGAGAATAGAAAGGCTGAGATTGGATTTGGTGATCGTGACTTCTGATTTTTGTGTGATATAGCCAACAAACATGAATTGAAGAGTATACTTACCAGGAGCCAATGGAATAGAAAAAAGGCCATCGTAGTCAGTTGTAACGGCTTTTCCTTCGCCATAGACAACGGTAACACTGGGCAATGTTTCATTGGTGATGGCGTCCTTGACAACGCCACTTACGGTATATTGTGCCTGAAGCGAGCCAATAATGGCGATAAACAAACACAAAGAAAGGAACTTTTTCATGGGCTATACTTTCATAAAAAAGGGGTTGTAATAACCCCTTTTATTATTCGTTCTGTGATGAGAATTAACGAGCCAACAATTTTTTTGTGGCCCGAGAGCCATCTGCAAAAACAACTTCAATATAGTACACACCCGCCGCTGCTTCTGGCAAAGTAATATTGGTATTGAGGGTTCTGCCATTGAAATTTTCAGCAGCGATGACCTGACCGGTGCTATTCATAATGCGGTACCCGGCTATTTCAGCACTTGATTTGATCACAAGTAGACCGTTGTCGATTGGGTTTGGGAAATAAGAGAAGTCGTTAGCGGTTGCAATGTTGTTTACACTGGCATTTCCGCAAACACAAAAATGTTGTCCCAATTCTGTAAATGTGTTCACCGCCAAGCTATCCCATTCCACAGATGGATCGAATACGGTTGGATTTACAGATACGCCTGTAAGAATTGTGCTTTTGCGAATAAGCGTTTGATCTTTTGTCCAATAACGAGTTGTTGGGTCAGATGGAACGTACCAAGCTTCACCTGGATCTTCTCCGATTTTGCCTATAATATCTAGGATAGTAGAAGTTCCTTTGATCAAAACAAAAGCATCGTCACCATTAAAATACATGGGAGAATTGCTTTGTACATAAACAGGGTTAAGGAATGTATCTGCGGCAGCTTCTAATTCGGCATCGATAGCAATTTCATTTCCAGTTCCGTTTGGATCACGCTTGTCAAGTGCAAAAACGCGCACGCTGTGTGGAGGCATAATGCCTGTAATAGCCATAAGCATTGGGTTGCCGGCACCATCACGGTCACGACCCATTTTATATTCACCAGCACCAAGGTCGATGGTTTCGTCGGTTGGGTTGTAAAGTTCAATGGCTTTGTTATTGTTTGTTCCCTCAACATACTCGGAGATATAAATATCTGAGCAAGACTGAGCAACGGCCATTGACGTTAAGGATCCAATGGTAAGTGAGAGTATTAATTTTTTCATTCGGATAGATTATTTCTGAAACGGAGTCAAAGATACGAAAAGGAGGTCGAGGTATTGGGAAATTTGGATTATGAAATTGCTATGAAAAAACGATGAGGAGGAATTAATCTTTCCGCAACGTCGCTTGGATATAAGGCAAAATGGCAGCATTGAATTTATTGACGCCGTTTTGAGATAAATGATTGGAGTCATAGAAGTCGAGACTGTCGATGAAAGGTGCTAAATCATTGCCAAAGATGACTTGGCCATACGGCTCGAACAATTGTCGTGTACCCGGCTTCAAAGTTTCGAAACTGCGGTTATCGCGAATGCGAGGAGTCATCACCAAAATAAGAGGAATGTTTTTATTTTTTATTTTGGCCAGAATGTTTTTTAGAGCGTCTAGTTGGTAGTCTAAAGGTTGGGGCAAAGGAATAATTTCTGTCCTTCCGGCCATTAGATCGATAGCATTTTCGTCAATATTCTGGCAGAACCCTCCTTTTATGTAATCATCTTTTTTGGTTGTGCCGGACCATTTGGGGACTTCCAAGTTGAACAAACCCAGAGTTGATTTGTAAAGCAAAGTATTGATTACCTTCAAGTTGGGTTGATGTTGAACCAGAGGAAAGAGATCTTGTCTAAGTTCACTTTGAAATATGAGATCACCGCTGGATTCGGTACCTGAGTTGCTGAGAATAGAAGGGTGAACGGCATATACCACCACTTTTGGGTTTAACCGGTCAAAGTATCGGTTGAAGATGACTTCCGTTTGGATTGGAGTTTGAACGCTTGACCCTAAGTTAAACGCCTGAATTCCGGCGGCATCAAAAATTCTTGTATCAAATCCACGATACGTATCAGAAGCGCCCAGAAACACAACATCCACGTTATGATAGTTGTTGGCCTCTTGAAGGCGAAGGTCAAGATTTCCTTTGAGGCCAAAACAGGCATTAAAGAAGACAGTATATTTAGAAGGGATGAAATAAAACGTGATAAAGAGAGCCATCACATAGAAGGCGGAGGCGAACAATATAAAACCGAAGAATTGCTTAATTAGAGCCATGTCAGAATTGCTGATAAACAAATGGAGTGAGCGATGAGCGCATAGTAATGCCTATGATAAACAAGAGAAAAGCATATGTAGACCACCTAAAAATAAAATGACGTTCAGGGAAGAGGTTGAAAATCGGCACTTCTTTCTGACGGCCAAACCATTCGATAAAAATGAAAAAGACGCATATTGCCACGGTATAAAAGGTCAATAGTGTAATCTCTACAGGGCGCAGTAAACCGGCCCAAAAGAATTGATAACTAAATTCAAATGCCTTTTGCAAGGACTCTGAAACGAAAATAACTTCAGTGTAGCTGACAAGGGCAAAAATTCCGAACATTCGTAATATCGAGGAGAATCTGAATTTATCATCGGCCTTTGATTTTTTACTGGCTAGCGACTTTCCCGATAACACAGGTGGTATGAAAAATAAGCCGTGTAGGAGCCCGAAGAAGATAAAAGTCAGGTTTGGGCCATGCCAAATTCCGCAAATGACCATGTTGCAGGTGATGGCAATCATTGTTCCTGTCTTACCATAGTCTCGCAGCGCGATACTTAAAGGCGTAAAGACGTGTTCGGTTAGCCATGTCGTTAGCGAAATGTGCCATCTTCTCCAGAACTCAACGATGGATTGAGAGAAGAACGGATAGTTGAAATTTTTGACAATCCGGATTCCAAGAAATTTAGAAAGGGCTTCGGCCATATCACAATAACCGCTGAAATCAGCGTAGATCTGAATACCAGTGGCGAGCATAGCCAAAAGCAACAGAATGCTAGGTTGGTTTTCTGGAGTTGAAAGAATGGAATCGCTGAAGAAGGAGCAGTTGTCAGCAATAACGAATTTTTTGAAAAGGCCCCATAGAAATTGGATTGCAGCCAACTCCAGCACTGCCAAAGAAAGTGTTCTTTTTTCTCGAATTTGAATATAAAATACTTGCGCCTTTTCAATTGGCCCAGCAATAATTGCAGGGAAGTAGATAATGTAGAGAAAGAAGTGGGAGGGGTCTTCAAGTGGCTTTGTTTTACCCTTGTATATATCTAGCACATAGCCTAATGCCCGAAAAACGAAGTAGCTAATTCCAATCGGAGCAAGAATGTTGAACCAGGTTGGACTGATATGTATTCCAATTTCAGTTAGGAACCCATGCATCGATTCAAGATAAACACCAAAATATTTGAAATAGAACAACAGAGTTAAGTTGAATAGAACCGCAACAAGACGCCAATTGCGCTTGACTTTGGCATTTTCGCTTCGATAAATGACATTACCTAACCAGTAGTTTCCACCACTAAAAATGAGCAACAAGGGGATGAAATCAATGGCCCAGAATCCAAATATGATATAGCTGGAGATTAAGAGAATCCAGTTTTGCTTTTTTACAGAATTGGCCAAAGGACTCCAGTAAACTAAAAAAACCAGAAAAAAGAGAAGAAGAAAACTTACAGAAGTAAATGACATGCAGCAAATCTCTTGAGGTTTTAACGAATATGGCCTAAAAGGATCGCGAATATAGGAAAATCTGATAGCTTATTCTATCTTTGTGTGCTAATTCCTACTAAAGTAACTGCTAGAATGACGAGAGAAATAAGCGCGCTCGGTCGTCCGGAAATGAGTAAAAAATCATTGCTTTTTTTTTGGTCGGAGCGCACGAAGAGCTACGCGATGATGCGGATAGTTGATAATGATAAATCAGGCCAACATGACTTTCCTTGTGAAGCCGATCAGTCTTTGCATCGCGGCAACCTTATTTTGAATGATTTGATGCCAGTCTCCGAAACGCGAGTTCAAACCGTGATCAATTCTAACCAACCTACTAAGTTTTATGAAGACCTTTTTGGAGCTTAAGCGGAATTTAAAAAAAAATGCAGATCAGTTTAAGCAAATGCGCATCGCCGTCCTGGGAAATAGCGCTACACAATTCTTGACACAGGCTTTGGTAGGAGCATGTTATGAAGAACAAATAAAACTATCGGTATGGGAAGCGGACTATGATCAAATCCAACAAACCGTATTGGATGTAGACTCGAATTTGTATAGGAACAAGCCGGACGTTGTTCTCATCTATTGGTGTAGTGAGAAACTAAGCTATAGGTTTAATAAATGTTCGGAACCTGCCCGAAATCAATTTGCTGATGACTTTATTTCTGAAATAAGCGAGTTAGTATCCTGCCTTGAAGGCCAAGGGATCACGAAAGTGATGCTTTTTAATTTGATCGAATTCGACGATGCGGTATTTGGAAATTATGCCAATAAATTGGTGGGATCTTGGTCGTTTCAGCTGCGTAAGATGAACTATATGATGATGGAGCTGGCCGCCCAAAGACCGAGCCTGCACATCTGCGACATACAAAGCATACAAAACCGCATGGGGAGAGCCAGCTTTTTTCAAGCGAGTTTGTATGTGAATTCGGACCTCACCATTTCGTTGGAGGCTTTACCGGCGGTGGCCTACCAGGCAGCACAGTTATTGAGGTCAATGATTGGCCGATCCCGTAAATGTTTGATTTTAGATTTGGACAACACGACTTGGGGAGGGATAATAGGTGATGATGGTTGGGAGCACATCCAAATCGGTTCTTTGGGCATTGGTAAGGCTTTTACGGAGCTTCAGTGGTGGGCGAAAAAACTTCAACAAAGAGGAATAATATTGACGGTGTGCAGTAAGAACTTTGAGCACATTGCAAAAGTCCCTTTTGAGAAGCATCCAGACATGGTGTTGAGGCTTTCTGATATTGCAGTTTTTATAGCCAATTGGGACAATAAGGCCGATAACATCAGACAAATCCAGGAGATTTTGAATATCGGATTTGACTCCATGGTTTTTCTGGATGACAACCCAATGGAAAGGGATTTGGTGCGTTCTCAGTTACCTGACGTCGCTGTTCCTGAATTACCAGTCGATCCTGCCAATTATGTGCAGTATCTCACCAGCTTGAATCTTTTTGATACGATTTCATACTCTTCAGCGGACCAAGAACGAACGAAGCAGTATCAGGTAGAAAATGAACGACTTGCGAGTAAGCGCTCCTTCACAAATGAAAAGGAGTATTTGGAGAGCCTTCAAATGAGTTCCAACATCGCATCACTCAATTCCTTTAATATACCTCGTGTGGCGCAGTTATCACAGCGATCGAACCAATTTAATCTGCGAACACAACGGTACACTGAAGCGGATCTGGAGCAAATGGCAACAAAAACCGAACATGAAGTGTTGTGTTTTGACTTAATCGATAAATTTGGAGACAATGGCCTGATTTGCGTGGTAGTATTAAAAGCAATAGGGCCTCATGAAGCATTTATTGAAAATTGGTTTATGAGCTGCCGGGTGCTCAAAAGAGGCATGGAGGACTTTGTAACGAATAGTATAGTTGAGAAGTGCCGTCAAAGAGGTTGGGCAAGCGTGCGGGGGGAGTTCATTTCAACGGCTAAGAATGAAATGGTAAAAGATCATTATGGCAAAATGGGTTTTACCCAGCTTGAGGATCAATGGGTACTGGCCACCGAGCAGTGGCAGGATCGGGAGGTTGAAATCACAGCCAACTGGATTTAGTTTGAAGACGATAAATTTTTTTAGTATCACGCACCTAAACAACAAAAATGCAGTCTTAGAAGAGGAAAGATTTGTTAATCAACAACGCAAAACTGTTCATAACTTGTTAAACCACTAAGAATAGTATAGATTTAAGAACTGATTTTTGGTAGCTGAGATGAATTTGAAAGAAATATATTTAGAACCCTTAAAAATTGCAGCAAAAGTCGTTGTGCTGTGGTCGATGTTATGTTTTTTTCATAGCAATGATGCAAAAGCCAATCATATTTTGGGTGGCAATATCACTTGGACGTGTTTGGGAGGCAATAATTATCAGATTACCCTTACCTATTATAAAGATTGTTACGGTAACACAGGTGATCCTGCTACCGAAAATGTTACTCTTCTCCCTGTAGGTGCTTGTG
>JBDKJM010000049.1:0-7750 GCA_039796555.1 Candidatus Parcubacteria bacterium
TAAAGTAATTTTTCAATGGGGAGACAAAATCAGCATTGATGGCGAGGAGTATTACATTGTTAGGGAGAGTGAAGTGTTAGCAGTTATCAAATGAAATTCATCTAAATACTATGTCAAAAAAAATACTCTACAACGAAGATGCACGAAAGACACTGAAGCGCGGAGTTGATGCTGTGGCTGATGCCGTGAAAATCACTATTGGTCCACGAGGACGAAATGTTGTGTTGGACAAAGGCTATGGTAGCCCAACTATCACCAATGATGGGGTTTCTATCGCAAAAGAAATTACCCTAAAGGATAAATTTGAAAATATGGGCGCAGAGATCATCAAGGAGGTAGCCGAAAAAACAAATAATCTTGCTGGCGACGGAACAACCACGGCCACCATCCTGACACAGGCCATGATCACAGAAGGTATGAAACACACAACCATGGGCGTTAATGCCATGGGTGTAAAATCTGGAATTGAAATTGCTTCAAAATATGCCGTTCACGAGCTCAAGAAATTGGCCAAGCCAATCAAGAGTGATGAAGAAATCAGACAGGTTTCTACTATTTCTGCCGAATCGTCCGAGTTGGGGAAAATAATTGCTGATACTATCAAAAAAGTTGGGAAGGATGGCGTGGTTACTGTGGAGGAATCTCAATCTACAGGATTGGAATCAGAAATAGTTGAGGGTATACAGTTCGATAAGGGATACATTTCACCTTACATGATCACCAATCCAGAGCGTATGGAGGCGGTTTTTAATGATCCAGCTATTCTTGTTACAGAAAAGAAGATTTCATCAATAAAAGAAGTTTTACCTCTACTAGAACAGCTAGCGCAGACTGGTAAAAAAGACTTGGTTATTATTGCGGAAGATATCGATGGTGACGCGCTGACTACTTTTGTACTCAATAAACTCCGTGGCACTTTTAATGTTCTCGGTATCAAGGCTCCAGGTTATGGCGACAAAAAGAAAGATACTTTGACTGATATTGCAGTCACCATCGGTGCCACGGTTATTTCAGAAGAGGTTGGCATCACTTTCGAGAAAGCAACTTTAACAATGCTCGGCAAAGCACGCAGAGTCATTTCATCAAAAGATAATACAGTGATCGTTGGTGGTAAGGGTAAGAAAGCTGATATAGAAAAGCGTGTCAACCAGCTCAAAAAACAGCGAGAAAATTCCGATTCGAAATATGACAAAGAAAAGTTCGATGAAAGAATAGCCAAATTGTCAGGTGGAGTTGCGGTTATACGTGTTGGCGCGGCTACAGAAACCGAAATGAAATATTTGAAGCTCAAGATTGAAGATGCCGTCAATGCCACCAAGGCGGCCATAGAAGAAGGCATTGTGGCTGGCGGCGGCGTAGCACTGGTAAAAGTCGCAGGCAAACTATCTGAATGGCTGAAAAATAATAAGGAAAACATTTCGTCAGAAGTTCGTTTGGGTAATGAGATTGTGATCAAAGCCTTGGAATCTCCACTTCGTCAGATTGTCATCAATACAGGTAAAGAAGACGGTTCTGTTATTGTAGAAAAAGTAAAAAACGGAAGGGGAAATTTGGGCTACGATGCTCTCAAGGATGAAATGGTTCAGGATATGATCTTGGCCGGTATTGTTGATCCGGTGAAAGTTGCACGCCTAGGAGTTGAGAATGCATGTTCGGCAGCTGCAATACTCTTGACCACAGAAGTGGCAGTTGCAGATGAACCTGAAGAAAAGAAAGATGCACCTATGAATCAGGGCATGGGAGGGATGGGGTATTAAAGTTTGACTTCTTCCCATCAGTTACGAAATGTGCTACACTGGTTTCCACATAGCAATTTAGTCAATTATTATCTTAATACTTAATAAACTCATTATGAAAAAAGGCCTTATTACAATGGTAGTTATTGTACTTGTAGTTATCGTGATTGTCTGGATCAGCGGATCTTCTTCGACAACAAAGACACCTAACAACAACGCAGCCACTACCCAACCAGTAGTCAATACTACTCCTTCAGCTCCTGTTAGTGAGACCACAAAAGTCTCTAGTCAAATATCAGAATATCAAAACGCCGAACTCGGCTTTTCAGTGAAATATCCAACAGTATGGGAAAAAGCAGAAGGTAATTCTGGCATTAGGTTTGTCATGCCAATAGACAAGACACAGGTTTCAACCGTCGCAACTCTGACAGGAGAAATCATGGTTTCAACAGGTAAATGTACTTTCCCACCTGTGACCACAGTCAAAGATCGTGGCACTATCAAAGTTGGTGCGCAGACTTTGAACACTATCTCTATGTCCAACACAGTTCAGGGTCGTGGATATTTCAATCGTATGTACTCATTGCAGAATGACACTGTCTGTTACATGTTCATCCTCTCTTCCGTTACTCTCGATCCAGCTAGCAAGGGCCTTACTGGTTCCAACATTACTCAAGCACAGAACAACAACAAGGCCATCGTGAAATCAGCTGACACCGCCTTTACCGATATGGTCAAAACCTTCGCTTTCGTAGCATCTCAAAAGGGTGTTGATGAAACACAGGCTCCGAAATAGAGTAAGTTTATAAAGTTAATAAAGTTTTTAAAGTTGTAAAGTTCGTAAAGTTATAGCTTTAAATAATTAAAATATGTGGATTATAATAATAGTATTAGCACTTATCATCATCTGGGCTATTGCTTCATACAATCGTCTGATCATGATGGTAAACAGAACCAAGGAAGCATGGTCAGATATAGATGTTCAGCTAAAGCGTAGATATGACCTGATTCCAAATCTTGTAGAAACAGTCAAGGGCTACGCGACTCATGAAAAGCAGGCATTTGAAAATGTTACTAGGGCACGTGCGGCCGCCATGGGTGCACAAGGTCCAGAACAGAGAGGGCAGGCAGAAGCCACTCTTGCCGGTGCTTTGAAGTCAGTATTTGCCA
This sequence comes from Candidatus Parcubacteria bacterium, assembly GCA_039796555.1. Taxonomy (GTDB): domain Bacteria; phylum Patescibacteriota; class Minisyncoccia; order Phycocordibacterales; family PALSA-1337; genus C7867-002. The sequence goes on from JBDKJM010000049.1 coordinate 2,907, forward strand.
TCGCAGAAGCATATCCAGAACTCAAGGCCAATCAAGGTTTCCTTTCTCTCCAGTCCCAACTTGCCGCAACAGAAGATATCATCCAGGCTTCACGCCGATACTACAACGGCAATGTTCGTGATCTGAACACAGCTATACAGGTTTTTCCTGGCAATATTATTGCCGGCATGTTTCACTTCACAGCCATGGAATTTTTCCAGCTTGACCCTGCTGATGTAGCAGCCAAAAATCCAGTTCAAGTTAAGTTTTAGAAATACATGAAGAGGGTACGCGCAATCCTAGTTCTCTGTGCACTCATCCTCGGATTTCTGCCTGCCAGCGTTCTTGCCCAGTCTCCACAGAATTTTGCAGTGAACGAAGAATCAATTTCTTCGTTCAATTCTGTTGTTGCTGTAAACCTAGATAATTCTGTATCTGTTGAAGAAACTATTGTATACAATACTGGCGCGCTACAGCGCCACGGTATATATCGAGATATACGCCCAGTTTCCTCGGAAGGTCGTGCTATGGACATAACCAACATCAATGTCACGGATTCAAACGGCTCATCTGTTACTTGGGTCAGGCAATCTGCAGGCGGCAATGTACGCATTCGTATTGGTGATGCCAATGTTACTTTTCAGGGGCAGAGAACTTATATCATTAGCTATCGAGCCACACAGGCCGTTGCTCATCTCAAGGATGCAGATGAAATATATTGGAATGTCACAGGCAATGAGTGGAAGATCCCAATTTATCAGTCCAAGGCCAGAGTTATTTTGCCACAGGGAGTTAGTGTATTGCGATCAGCTTGTTATGTTGGTGCAAGTGGCAGTAAGGACACATGTGCACGCGTAGAGTTTGATGGAGATCCACAGGCTTTTGCAACACAAAACTCTCTTGCCCCAGGTCAGGGTTTGACTGTGGCAGTCGGATTTCCAGCAGGAATTCTTCCAGCTTATTCAACTCTAGATAACATTTCTTCTAATTTTTACAGGTATATAGCTTGGCTCGCCATCATTCTCATACCGCTCATTACATTTATTGTGATGTTCAGGAAATGGTGGAGAATTGGTAGAGACCCGAAGGGAACAGGCGTAATCGTTCCTCAATACGATGTGCCAAATGGTCTGACCCCACTGGAGGTGGCTGGTATAGTAAATCAAAGAGTGACGGCACAGGATATTCCTGCAGAAATAATTTATTTGGCAACCAAGGGATATATCAAAATAAAATACATCAGTGACAAACTTTTGGGTTTTATAAAAACTACTGATTACGAGTTGGTACTCGTAAAGGCGGGTTCGGATATTTCAAATGAATTTGATATTAAACTGCTTCAACATTTATTCATTTATAGTTTGGAAGCAGGCAACAAAGTGAAAATGTCTGACCTCAAAAATTCTTTTTATGCTCATATTCCAAGCATTGTAAACAGTGTGATCGATGCTTTACTCCTAAAAAAGTACTATAGTAATTTTGCCAAGAAATCTTTTTCTGGTATAAGAATTGGAATCAACATTATAGTTATTGCTGCCTGGGTGGCAATCTTTGTGGGCGGCATGCTTAACGAAGTGACTTCTGTCAGTATATGGTACTTCGCGCTTTCAATAGTGTCTTCGGTAATAATATGGAGAATATTCCAGTCAATTATGCCCGCAAAGACCAAAGAAGGAGTGGCGGCAAGGGAATATCTTTTGGGGTTAAAAGATTATCTACAAATAGCAGAAAAAGACCGTCTAGCCTTCCACAATGCACCGGCCAAGAAACCTGAAATATTCGAGAAACTTTTGCCCTATGCCATGGTTTTTGGTGTAGCTAATGCATGGTCCAAGGAATTTGAAGACATCTATGTTACTCCGCCAGGTTGGTATGAAGGTTATACGCCAGGCAGTGCATTCAATTCAGTCATTTTCTATAATAGTCTTTCCAATTTCAGTTCAGCGGCTAGAACAAACCTATCTTCCTCACCAGGAGGAGGCGGTAGTGGAGGTGGTGGTTTCTCTGGTGGCGGTGGTGGAGGAGGAGGTGGGGGTGGATGGTGATTGGTTAATGGTAAATGGTTAATGGTAAATGGTTAATAGTTAATGGTTAATAGTTATTGGTGATTAGTAATCGCATTTGCGATTACCAATTACTAAAGGGAGAGATGCCAGAGCGGTCGAATGGGCTACCCTGGAAAGGTAGTATATCCGAAAGGGTATCGCGGGTTCGAATCCCGCTCTCTCCGCAATTCAGGATTTCGCAAGTGGAAAGACGATGCCTCGCGGCGCGAGACGCGTCGCTCGGCTAGGATTTCCTGACTTGTCCGAATTAGTATGACAGCTTCTCAAGTATTTTCTTTACTTCCGCATGCAAGTTCATTCTCATAATTACTCTTTTACCGGTAGTTTTGTCGATTAGTGCCGCGTCGGTAACTCTTCTTAGTTCCGTGATGATCCTTTTCAATGACATACCCGTTTTAATTTCAGCATATTTGGAGATCGCAAGCGCCATGAAGCAGATCAGGATGTGAACTTCAATTGATTCTTTCTTGTAATGAAATATTGGTCTCATGGACAGGTCGCTTTTGGCAATTCGAAATGCTTGCTCCACATGCCACAAACTGTGGTATCGATCAATAATTGTCTGATTTGAAACATTGCTCCCGAGATTTGTGTAATATCCCTTGATTCCCAAAAGTATTTCTGATTTTTCAATCAACTCCATATTGATTTCGAAGTTGGCAGCATTACCTTTCAAAAATTTCGTTCTCTTTGCCTTAGAAGGATCGTTTACAAGCTTTTCTGCCCTGGCGATCTGCTTCTCCATTTCTCTTTTGTCTTTGGCATATCTTTTTTGTGAAAAATCGCAAACAAGGATTCCTAAATCCGTTTTGATGCGCAGCGTTGCCCCGTCTTTGTTTTCAAGTCTGTCGCTAATCTCAGGAATCAGTCTTGGAGAAATATTACCCAGTCTGGCGCCTACAATGTAATTGAGCCCATGATTCTCCAGGGCTTTCACATTCTCCTTACTGATCATGGCAGCATCGGCGACAACGGTTAAATTCTCGATTCGGTGTTTCTTTTGAAACGTTTTAATCACCGGAATCAAAGTGTGTCCCTCAAACTTGTTGCCTTCGAATATTTCATATGAGACAGGAAAACTGGCCCTCCCCCCAAATTTAGTACACCAAACTTGTAATTAATAACATAAGTAATTAACATACAAGTAATATGAAAAAGAATAGAATAGCTCCTGAAATCAAGGAGCAAATATTAAATAGAATTAAAAACGATGGAGTGACAATTAAACAAGCAGCTAGTGATCATGGTATACCAGAGAGTACTATATCCACATGGATAGCAAGAAAGGTGGAAGGACAACCTAGTTTAGGAGAAATCATTAAATTGAAAAAAGAAAATGACCAATTAAGACAATTGATTGGTGATATTACACTCAAACTGTCTGAAACCCAAAAAAAGAAGTGATAAATACGTCAAAAACTCTTAGGGCCAGAGAGTTGGGCATATCTAGAAGCAGTCTGTATTACAAACAGAAGAAACCAGATAGAGACTGGAGGCTCAAGTGTCAGATAGAGGAAGTATTAAGAGAACATCCGTCATATGGGTCACCACGTATAGCTATTACATTAAAACGTAACCATAAACCAATTGAAAGGGTTATGAAGCTCTTTGGTATTAAAGCGTACCGCAGGAGAGGTAAAAGATGGAAAAAGACTAGAAATATCAAGGTGGTATATCCAAACCTACTACTAACCACATACCCACAGTATGAGAATCATATCTGGGTAAGTGATTTTACATACATTAAATTTCAAGATGGATTTGTATATCTAGCTACAGTATTGGACCTGTTCACTAGAAAAGTGGTTGGGTGTTCCGTATATACTACTCAAGGGACGATACTTACTCTTTCTGCATTTATGAATGCAATACATAACAACTCTAGACCAGAGATATTCCACAGTGATAATGGTAAACAATATGATGCTGAAGTAATGATTGATACCTTAGAAACGGTTGGAGTACAAATATCCAGATCAGCTCCAGGTTGTCCATGGGAAAATGGATATCAGGAGTCATTCTACGACAAGTTTAAGATTGATTTTGGTGATCCTAATAGATTCAAAACATTAGGAGAATTAGTATAAGAAATATATCAAACAATATGGAAATACAATAACACTAGAATACATACATCATTAAAAATGTCACCAGTTCAGTTTGCACAGAAAATGAAGTTGGAATACAATACGATCAATACAAGTTTAGTGTCTTAAGAAATGGGGGAAGCACAGTTCTTTCTTGCTGGTTTCCAGAGATATGACTGCAATTCCTTCCTTTGCGCTTCCTTGTCAATCAATTGTTCTTTGAGAGAGGCTATTTCACGATCTTTTTCCTTGATTATCACCCTCAATTCCCTGATCATCGAGCGAAAGCGCAAATTATTGTTTCTGAGCCTGGTTACGCTGATTTGGAGCCTTGTTTTGGAGCTTAATTTACCTCTCATTTACCCCTCAATTTTACCAAAAAACCCTTGAAAATACTAGCCATTTATCCACATGTGCTACTCAGAGTTGTGAGTAGTTACAACCACTAGTATTGACATATATAGTGCATGTGGTATAATTAACAACGAACAAAGAATCAGGCAACGTGCCTCATTCATCGCTGTTCGACAACAACATACGGAAAGAAAAAATATGGCTACCAAAGTCGTAGCGGGGTCGTCTGTGACGGCTTCGCAACTCAAAGACTTCTTTCGTCAGATCGACGACGGAAGCATCAACGGGATCCACATGCAGGCGATTCTCGAACACCGCAATCCCTACGATCTCGACAATGTCGTGATTGACTGGAAGA
>JBDKJM010000050.1:0-4563 GCA_039796555.1 Candidatus Parcubacteria bacterium
GGATGATTATGGCGCCCCAGAGGATGACTTTGAGGATTACAATCCTGAAGTAGACCTCAATCATAAACAAGGTATGTTAACTGACACTATAGGATCTCCATGACGGTAGCCACATGGCTGCCACGGCATGTCCATGTGCGATACCAGAGATGTCCTGTCAGCGAACATTATTCACCAACACATTTTATTATAGGAAGTATCCAAATTACTCCTACACTAGATGACGGAGAGCCCTACATAGGCGAACCGATATTACCACCAAACTTACCCATTCAACAAGACATCATCGAAGCTTTTGGCATGATATTCCTAGATTCCATCATAATCGAACATAAATATGTTGATTCTGAAATACCAGTTGATGCTGACGGAATTCCACTAGCTTATCAAGATCTTCGATCGATGTTTGTCACTCCCACAAACATTCCCCCGGTGCCTCCACACAGGCCCCACGATATGGCAATAAATCTCGATCCCACCAAGCCATTACCTCCTAAGTCGAAGTATTACTCCTTAAGTCCCGAAAACGAGAGAGTAGTCGACGAATATGTGGAACTTGCTTTAAAAAGAGGGTGGATCGAACCGTCAAACTCACCAGTTGCAGCGGGGATGTTCATAGTTCAACAACCAAACGGGAAAAGGCGACCATGTGTTGATTTCAGAGCTATCAATAGCATTACCATCGGCGATGCCTACCCCATTCCGAACATAAACGATCTGCTGTTCGACATTGCACATTCTTGCTTGTATACTCAGTTGGATATGCCGGACGCGTATCACCTTGTGAGAATCAGAGCAGGAGACGAATGGAAAACTGCTTTTAAGACGCGGAAAGGCCAATATCAGTACAGGGTAATGTGCTTCGGTCTAACAAATTCGCCCCCTGTCTTTGAAAGATTTGTAGAGATGGTACTGAAAGAATTCATCCACAAAGATGTAATGGTATATCTTGACAACATTTTGATCTTCACAAAGTCGGATACTCCCACTGTAACACCCGAGCTCATGAAGAAACACTTTGAAACGGTCAGAGCGGTAATGGAACAATTAAAAAAGAACGACCTCTACCTCAGACCGAACAAGTGCAGCTTCGCGGTGAAAAAGATTGATGTTCTCGGATATCTTGTAGATTGGCATGGAATCCACATGAACCCCGAGAAGCAGAAAGCGGTATTAGAATGGCAACCCCCTACGTCGGTCAAAGGGATGCAACAATTCCTTGGTTTCGCCAATTTCTACCGAAGATTCATAAAAGATTACTCAAAAATTGCCAAACCATTAACAACACTGACAAGAAAGACGGTCCCTTACGTTTGGACCAAAGAAGCGGACGAAGCTTTTCAAACTCTTAAAGAGAAATTCGTTAATCCGCCGGTCATGCGTTTTTTCGACCCGAAACTTGAAACGTTCTTGGAAACCGACGCATCAGATTACGCTCTGGGCGGGATAGTTTCTCAGAAGGACCCTACCACAGGACTCACGCATCCTGTATCATTTCACAGTCGATCATTATTAGATGCGGAATGCAACTACGACACACATGACAAAGAACTATTGGCTATTGTAGATTCACTAAAATTCAATAGACCCATGTTATTATCAGTTCCATCATTCACGATACTTTGTGACCACATGAACTTAGCTTACTTCACAAAGAAAAATAATTTATCACAAAGACAGTTCCGATGGGCGGTTTTCCTTGCTGATTACAGATTCACACTAATCCACAGAGCGGGAAAATTGAACGGCAATGCCGATGCTCTGTCCAGGAGAACAGAATTTCAAAAAGAAGGCAACCCAAAGGCAAATGAAAAAATATTGTTCAAAAAGATGAAGAATACTCCTTGCCAACTAGCGTTCAACGCCCCGGAACTTGAAGGAACAATTCCTGGTGATTTCCCCGATTTACCAATTATTGTATCGCAAATTCAGTTGGACGATGACTCCCCCGTCGAATCCAACTTAACTCAAACCTTAGGGGGTGGGGATAAAGCAATGCACCCCCCAGTGCGGTATACTTTAAATAAAGATTATGATCATATAGGCATTTCCGGAATTTCACTTGAGGATAAAGAAAAGATTTTCCAAAGATACCACGATCATCCAACAGCAGGCCATCAAGGCTTTGGGAAGACGTTGGAGTTGGTCAGGAGACATCACTCGTGGCCGAAAATCAGAGACGACCTTCACCGATATATCATGAATTGTACAACGTGCATTAGAAGCAAGTCCAAAAGACACAAGCCCTACGGTTTGCTAATGCCGTTAGCGGTTCCTATTACCCCTTTTGATGCAGTGTCAATGGATTTCATCACAGACTTACCCCCTTCGCACGGTTTCGATACAATTCTGGTTTTCAAATGTAGGTTGACGAAACTCGTTCACTTGGCAGCGACGCACAAGGACGTAGACACGGAAGAACTCGTGCGACTATTCATACGAAACGTTTACAGACTCCATGGTATTCCCAGATCGTTAGTTTCAGACAGAGGTTCCTTGTTCACTTCGACACTGTGGAAAGGAATTACCAAGCAACTAGGGATTACCTCGAGTTTGTCTTCAGCTTTTCATCCCCAGTCAGATGGATCTACTGAAGTCTACAACCAAATGATTGAGCAATACTTGAGAGTTTACGGAAATTATGATCAAGATGATTGGTTCAAGTGGTTAGACTTAGCAGAGTTCACCTACAACAACAGCATAAATTCCACTACTCGAATGACTCCTTTCATGGCATTGCAAGGTTTCAACCCGAAAGCTATGCCTGTTCCAGGCATTGAGAATACCCCTTCAAAAGCGGAACAGTGGTCTGTAAATTGTCATGAACGATTTGAACAATTACGAGAGAATTTAAAATCGGCCCAAGATGATTATAAGAGATTTGCTGACAGACGAAGGAGCAAAGGTCCAGACTTCAAAGTAGGCGATAAGGTTTTCCTAAGTTCGAAGAATATCAAGACTTTACGACCGAAGAAGAAACTTACACCTAAATATTTTGGACCATTCAAAATTATTCAAAAAATTAATGATGTTGCTTTTAGGTTGGATTTACCCCCCACCTGGAAGATCCACAATGTTTTCCACATATCCTTACTCGAACCCAGTCCAGTCGATCCATTTCCAGAACAAGTGTCGATTCCACCACCACCTGAGGAAATCGAGGGACAGTTAGAGTATGAGATTGAGAAGATACTTTCCCATCGTCAATTCCATGGGAGGACACAGTATCTCATTCGTTGGCGTGGTTACGGCGCTGAGGATGACACTTGGGAACCGGCTGATGTTGTCGCGGAGAATGCCCAAGAGACCATTGACGAGTACCTTACAAGATCAAAGCCTGTTAAACCAAGGCCGTCGAGACGAGGCCGACCTAAAAAGAAGGCAATGTAAGGAACTCGACCCCATGCTTTCCTACCTCCGGGAGATCTTCCGCGGAGGAGGTTTTAATGCAGGGATTAATTAGAAATATTTATTTTGATTGTTACACAATCAAGTCAATATAAAAAATTTCTACATATTTTTTATTAGTTGACCAATCAATACAATCACCATCGTAACAGGATATTGACTTCAAACCTCCCATGGCACGCCACACAAATAATTCTCAAAACGCAGGACAGCAACCAGAAACAACAAACACACCCGGTCCTTCCACTTCAGGACCAGCGGAAAACGCTCCTGCGAACCCTGAAAGAATCCCAGAAAACTCGTCTCAAAATAATTTCGAAACCAGAATGGTTGAGCTGATGGATAGATTCGGCCGAGAGTTAGAAAGGATTGTGGAGAGACAGAATAATTTCGAAGCTAGTCTTCAAACTCCGCGAACCGTTCCGACCCTTGATGCGCTATCAGAGCCAGCTCCCACTCGACGAGTTACGATCGAAAAAGAAACAAAACATGAACTAGAGACTTTCGATGGCAAACCCGAAAAATTTTCTGGATTTATTGCGGGCTTAAAACTTTATTTCGCCGCAAATAATTTACACTATCAAACCGATCAAAAGAAAATCGAGAAAACAGTCTTCAAGTGTTCAGCCGAAGTACGCGATTGGTACGTCAAGCGCATTGAGGCTGGGACCGAACCAAAAACTTGGGACGCTTTCGAAAAGGAGTTTACAATATTATACGGTCTTCAAAATGAAAGAGAAGTAGCAACAAACAAAATTGAGTCCTTGAAACAAACTAAAAGTTGTCGCGAGTACACCGTTGAGTTCAGAAAATACATGGCAAAAAGCGGTTTCAACGACCACGGCTTAACTCGATGTTACAGAAAAGGACTTAAACCAAATTTACAACAAATGCTTATACAAGCCGGGAATTTCGATTCTGTCGAGCTCATGATGAAAGAAGCGATTAGACTTGACGACGATCTTTGGGCCTTAACAAGAGACGCAAATCAAATAAATAAATCAAAAAACCCAGGAAGCGCCAAGTTCGAGAATCAAGCAGACAAGAATAAAAATCGAAATCACCTGTACAAGGACCCCTCGAAGAACAACAAGCAAACCAAAGAGTCCTTCGATGGTAAGAAAAGAGGTCCGATAACTCCAGAAGAAAGACAAA
>JBDKJM010000051.1:0-16740 GCA_039796555.1 Candidatus Parcubacteria bacterium
CGTACAAAAAAGACCAAATACGTTGCTACTATGCATGAACAGGCGGCTGGTTTTGCGGCAGAAGGCTACGCCAAAGTCAAAGGTATTCCGGGAGTAGCCATTGCAACGAGTGGACCGGGAGGCATGAACCTCGTTACTCCACTTGGTAATTGTTTTTATGATTCTGTTCCAGCACTTTTTATTACAGGGCAGATAAACTCGGATTTTCTACGTCAGGATCCTTCCATTAGGCAGGTGGGTTTTCAGGAGACCGACATTGTTGCTATAACAGCGCCGATAACAAAATATTCCAAGCTTATCAGGAAAGCTGAAGACATAAAATACGAACTTGAGAAGGCATTATTTTTAGCAACTGATGGCAGACCTGGGCCGGTACTTTTGGACATTCCGATGAATCTTCAAAAAGCCGAAATTGATCCTGCTAAATTGCAGGGCTTTGACGAAGAAGCGCATCGTGCCAATTATAATATTGAAATTGTTGACGGACAGGTCGATCAATTACTCAAGGATCTGAAAAAGTCAAAACGTCCTGTGATGTTGGTTGGAGGCGGAGTTGCTATTGCAAAAGCTACACCCGCATTGCAGAAAGTCGGTAAAATTTTAAAAATTCCTATGTTCCCCACATGGAACGCTTTGGAAGCTGTACCATCGGACTACGAATATTATGGTGGAAGAGTTGGAACATATGGTGGGCGTGGCAGGAATTTCGGACTACAAAACAGCGACCTGCTTATAGCTGTAGGGAGCCGAATATCAGGACGAATTACAGGAGGAAATCTGAAGACGTTTGCCCGTGGAGCAAAAAAATATGTTGTAGATGTTGACCCCGCACTTCTCCAAAGGAAACTGCAGCAAGTGCCTTTTGATGTGAGTATCCATTGTGACGCAAAGATTTTCCTCGAACGCCTTATGCTGAAGCTGTCCAAACAGAATCTACCTGATGTTTCATCATGGACAAATCAAGTTATGATTTGGAAAGAAAAATATGATCCAGTTCGCCCAGAATTTTTTAAACAAAAGAAATACGTCAATCCGTATGCTTTCATGAGAATTCTTTCGGAAGAAATGAAGTCCCACGATGTTCTCGTAGCAGATTGTGGAGGGAACATAGTAACTAGTAACCACGCGTTTGAGACCAAGAACGGTCAGCACTATATGACAAATAACGGTAATTCCCCGATGGGATTTTCTTTTTGTGGAGCCATGGGTGCCTGGTTTGCAGCAAATAAAAAATCTAAAGTTGTATGTATTATTGGAGATGGTGGTTTTAACATGAATATTCAGGAAATTCAGACCCTTATCACTTATGGTATCAAAATTAAAACTTTTATCATCAACAATCATTTTTACGGTATTATAAAAGCATTTCAGGACACAAATCTCGAAGCTCGTCACGAAGCTTCGGGTCCCAAAGGCTACATCCCACCGGATTTTATCAAAATAACTGATGCTTATGGTGTAGCTACAAAAAAAATCTCAAGAAATCAAGATTCCCGTAAAATCATTAGGGAGGTATTGAACTTCAAAGATCCAATTATATGTGATGTGGACTGTGGAGATTGGTATGCATATGAACCTCGCGTTTTCGGTTGGAATACACCCATTGAGGATATGTACCCATATCTACCAAGAGATGAGTTTCGCAGGAATATGATCATAGAACCCGTCCCAGGATGGGAAAATCCTCCCTTGCCTGGTGGAGGAGCAAAATTTAAGAAAGTTGAAAGTCATGAATAGTAGCATTGACCTCAATAAACTAAAAGGTAAGAAAATACTTGTAACAGGAGCTACGGGATTTTTAGGACAACATATCGTGGCTGAGATTTCTAATTTGAACAGGAAAATGAAACTTGGGTGCATTGTTGATGCTCTCGGATTGCGATTTCCAAGACATTTTTTATCTGAGATACTACGACAAGATAGAGACATTTCATATATACAGGCTGATCTTTCTAAACAGTTTAATCTTTCAGGTTACGATTTTATTTTTCACGCAGCAGGCTACGGTCAGCCCTCTAAATTCGTTAACGATCCACAATCTCTCGTAAGAATAAATATAGATGCTACAGTCAGACTAATAGAAGGATCACCAAAAGCAACCCTTATTTTTTTTAGTTCAGCCGAAGTCTATGGAGAAATACCTGAGGAATTAATTCCAGTGCGCGAGGATTATAATGGAAATCCTCCACTACACACACCCCGCTCAGTATATGCCGAATCCAAGCGCTTGGGAGAAGCATTGTGCGCGGCCTATAAGAGAATTAAAGAAGTAAATACCAAAATAATTCGTATTTCGCATGTATATGGACCAGGTTTGGCAATGGATGACACTCGCGTGATGAGTGAATTTATCAAAAAAGCCCTAAATGAAAAGAAGATAAAATTGCTAGACAGCGGGTCATCTGTGAAAACCTACGGGTATGTTGCTGATATTGTGTCAATGATTTTATTTGTAGTATTTGAGGGTAAGGAGATGGTCTATAACGTAGGAGGTAAGGATAGTATTTCCATATTGGAGCTAGCCCGAAAGATAGCGAGTTATTGTAAAGTCGATTGTGAGGTACCGGCGACTACCTCACAGTTTTCACATATAGGGAAGGAACCGCCGGTTGTGAAATTGGATCTGAGTAGGATCGAGAAAGAAATGGGTAAATTCAGATTTACTACCTTTGATGACGGTTTGGCGAAGACTATCGAGTGGACCAAATCCCAGTTGCGGTAGTTTAACAATGGGGCATGTCCAAACCGCTCTGATACCTTGGGTTCTGATCTCTCACCCTCCACATATATAACGGGATTAGAAAAACATAGCTATTCTTGAAAGTTTCCGCGACCTGGAAATTGAAGTCCTTGTCGGCACCTCTGCCCATGAATGATGGCCAAACACGATCGGTGAGTTTTCTGAACCTTACTTTTTCTACAACTTCACGTCTGAACATTGGAGAATTTCCCGCGCCAGGATAATTCTCCAATGATCCAAAAAAAAGTTTGTTTATGATTTTTCCCCTTTTGAGATGGAAGGGAATTGCCCGGTTTAATTTTTTTGAAATTTTCGCGACAAAACCTTTTGATCTTTGGGATATGGAATAGATTTCATTTGGCCTAATCATGCTCAGCTTGTTTATGTAATTTGATGCTTCTAATTTTTTGCCCAAATATTTTTCATCAAATTGTATCCAATCTATTGTGACATGACAAGCTTGGTATTTTTCCAGAAGATCATATTGTACTTCAATCCTATTCAACAACGAGGCGTCATCAGCGTCCTGGAAGGTTACATATTCTCCATGCACATGTTCAAATCCAACGTTGCGCGCGGAGTAACCAGCGTTTATGTTTCTATTGAGTTTCTGATCAAAGCGGTCTGGATCAGGTTTGACATCTATCAATTTAATCCGCATATCCTTTTGTGCAAATTCAGCGACAATTTTTCCTGTCGAGTCCGTACTCCCATCATTAGCAACAATTACTTCCAGATTCTTGTATGTCTGATCTAGGATGGACTGAAGAGCTACATATATGGTTTTTTCACAATTATACACTGGTATAATTACGCTTATTAAGGGCTGGTTCATAGTTTTAAAATCTCGTCAATGAATTTAGCGTAGCTTTTCAGGAAATTCTCTTTTGTGTAAAAAGAACGTGCGTACTGCCAAATACTCCTTGATTTTGATTTTATGACATTCGGTTGCATTATGGCAAAATTTAGCACGGCTTGTCTTACAGATTCAGTCGTGGGATTCTCTATCAAAATATAACCGGCATTTTCCTGTATGCCTGTCTCTGGGGTTATGATCGGAACCAGCCCAGCATGCATGGCCTGGATTATGGCTCCAGCCGTACCATCCCCGCCGGAAGGGTAGATAACCGAGGCGCATTTTTCAAGTATCTCCGCGAACTTTTCTCCCCCGACGTCTAGTCGGCCATAGACATGGACATTTGGAGTTTCTTCCAGTTCCTTTTTGTACTCATCCGTAAAGTCCTTTTCTCCATATATTGGTCCACAGACATGAAGGTGAAGGCTTGGCAATCCAGCAAAGGCCTCAAGGACCAGATCCAGTCCCTTGAGCACTGCCCCGCCGCCTCCTATCCACAGAAAATGCTTACATGCTTTTTCCCAGTCCTTGTTTTCCGGGAAATTGTACTGGACGACCTCGGAAGCTTTTATCAGGAATACCGGCTTGTTGAATTTTCTGAATGTATCAAATACGGTCCTGTTGCCAAATCCCACCAAGTAATCCGCCAAATAAGCGCTTTTTGACGGTCTGACCCTGCGCCTTGGCATGAGCAATGCACCCCTCCTTTTTTCGAGGCCGTTCAATCTCTTTTGTTCGGCCTCATTATATGCTTCCCAATAGGAAATGAGCACATAGAATATTTTCTTGCAGTCTTTTGACAGGTACTTCGAAAGTCTCTCCAGATCGTCTTCTGCGTCGATGCACGCTTTATAATGCTTTCTAGGAATAAAAGTATGATCTTTCGAATTTATAATATCCACGCTATAGCCTCTTTCTCTGAAAAGGCTGGCGATTTGGAAGCATTCCCAATACATTGAGTGATAATTTGGAAATGGTTTCCATGGGAAGAGCGTGAAAGGCTCGGTGAAATATGATATCAGGATATCTCCTTTCTTGTGCCCTTTGGCAGGCATATGAACAACATGCCAGATCTTGTTGGTTATTTTATTTCTGCAGGCCAAATATGTTTTTGCCAGGTTATTCATGGTATTTTTGATGAAGCTCAAACCAAATGCAGAGACATAATAAGACCCAAGCTTTTTGAATGGAAGTCTTATTTTGGGAGTCGGTGTCTAAGAATATAGCGCAGACTGCCTCCTTCTTGAGGTAACTGTATACGGGATGATGTCCATCCTTGGTGATCCGACTCAATTCTTTCTTTACCCCCTCTTCCCTGAACCAGTTTTGTAGTGGTGCTCCAAAGCCTTGTTTCCTTCTCCTAACGAATTCTTTTGGCATTATCTCGCATAGTATATCTTTGAGGATGATCTTGCTGTTGTTTTTATCCATTTTGAATTCATTAGGTAAATTGTAAACAAACTCCGCTAAGGCGGTATCTAGAAATGGGCAACGCACCTCGAGCGAATGCATCATGCTTGCTCTATCAACCTTGACTAGCAGTTGTCCCGGCAAATAGATACCCAAATCGCACTTGTTTATTTTATCGAACGGATCAGAGCTCATTTCCACCATGGCTGATTCGATTTTTCGGTCAACTTGAATCTTTTTCAGGTACAATTCGTCCCTTTCTTTTTCCCTGAATATTTCCGTCATTTTTTTGTACGCGGAGAATGGCGTCTCAAAGATCCTCTTGTAGATCGGCGTATGCCAGTACTTTTGGTACCACCCATACCCCATGAAAAGCTCGTCCGCGCCGTCTCCAGAGAGCGCTACTTTGACTTTTGAAGCGGCATGCTTAGAAATAAGTTGTTGCGGAAAATCAGATGAGTCCGCGTGCGGCTCGTCGAAATACCCAATAACTTTTCGGAGCTCTTCCAAATTGTTCACATCGACAACACACGTATGATGTTCAGTGCCTATTTTCCGTGACGCTTCTAGAGCAAAGGGCAGCTCGTTCTTACTGGCTCCATAACCTAGAGCGAATGTCTTGATCGGGCGTGGAGAACATTTTTGCGCGTAGGCTGTGATCAGCGTTGAATCCACCCCGCCAGATAAGAGCGATCCTATCTCGACATCCGCTACCATCCTCTTTCTCACGGCATCTACTAGGAGTCTTTTTATTTCAGTCTTGGCCTCGTCGTAAGATATCTGACTACCCGGCCTCCTTTTCTCAAGTCGCCAGTATCTCCAAGTCTTCAGCTTTTGATCTTTGACGATGCCGGCATGAGCAGGCGGCAGGGTATGTACATTTGAATAGATCGTCTTCCATGGAGGAATGTAACCTAGACGCAAATAATCGTCCAGTGATTGGTCATCGATCCTTCCCTTGGTTAGTTTGCCCTCAAAAAGCGCTTTGATTTCAGAAGCACCAAAAAATACTCCACCACCTGACGAGTAATAAAAAGGTTTTTTTCCAAATCTATCCCGCGCGATAAAAAGCTGTTGTTTATTTTCGTCCCAGATGGCAAAAGCAAACATCCCATCTAAATGCTCAACACATCTTTCTCCATATTCCGCGTATGCCTTCAGGATTACCTCGGTATCGGATTTCGTGCCGAAGCTGTGACCAAGTTTCTCGAGCTTGTCGCGGAGCTCTTTGTACCCATAGATCTCACCGTTAAAAACTATGGTGTATGGGTGCTTATTGTCCCGCATAGGCTGGTGACCATCGATGATATCCACTATAGCCAGCCGAGTCTGTCCAAGTACAGTATTTCCCAAACGCAAAAAATCTTTCTCATCAGGTCCACGGCTACAAATACTGTCAAGCATCATGCTCATATTGGCGTCGCTGACCTCACTTGTCCTACTGCCTGTAATTACGATTATTCCGCACATTGCTTTATTATAGTTGTATCCAACTCTCTGGCAACAAATCGACAGTACTTTGTTTTGGAGAGTTGGCAAACCATCTTTTTGGCGCAATGACGATCTTGTCCTTCCTTGGATTTAACCACGCGCCCCACCAGCTGAAACTGCTATTGGCGATGATATGGTGCTTGCAGTGTGACATCAAGGCCAGATCCTCGTAATTCTTATCAGCACCATTTTTTATGCAGAGATAAGGATATTTGAGGAACTTAAAATTTTCGACAACCCAATCGTAATCATCGGAAAAGATAAAGAAGTGGGGCGAAGAAACACGCTCGGCAATATAATCTATAGCTTCCCGATAGAATTCCGGAGAGCATACGCCATGAAAAGCATTTGACGCCGCATGAGTAACATAGTCTGTGCGCCGGACATGCAGTGATACGGCGTTAGATTTCTGGATTCTGTCTGATATACCCTGGCTGTAATCAGAAAGGGGATTGATCACGGTGACTTCTTTTCTGATCTCGCTTTCAATATTCTTGAAATACTTTTCCGTCTGCCAAAATCCGTCAAAATAAGTGTTTTTTCCTTTAAAAAATACGTCTGGATCATAACCGAACGTTTTTTCTGGATAATAAAACGGCATCAGCTTGCTTTTTAAACGTATGTACTTGTATAAGAAATTGAAAATTTTTTTATGTCTTTTCAACCAAACAAAACCGGATAAGTCATTGGCCTTGGCCGGACGGACAATGGTATGAAAATATTCAAGGGAAAATTTGTGGACTCGAAGATCTTTGTATATTGGCGACACGTCGATATCCAAAAGAAAATCAGTTTTCAGTCGCGCGGATACTGATCGCGCGAAAGCGTATTGAAATAGCTGATTGCCTAGGCCGCCGTATGTTTTAACGATGATGGACATCTGGTTTATGCATTATACTCCTAATATATTTTTTCACATCTCTTTCTCTGAGATAAATCAAGAAGGATCTAGGCAGTCGAATCAAGAGGAGTATGGCCACCAATGGCCCAAATGGAGTTCCTCGCACCGCTTCTAGGTGCCCTCCAAGATATTGGCGAAATCTGCCGAAAGGAAATATGTGGTTTTTTGGATTTTTATAGAGGAGTCTTTTTACCCCTTCAGTCCGGTCGTTTCGTAATGCCTGAGGACTTGAAAACCCCCCGAGACGCTTCTTGAATAGGATTTTTTTGTCAACAAAGATTTCAAATCGGCTTATCAATGCCAGTGAAAACATATAATCTTGGCCCCATACATGTCTTTGCGGATAAGCTTCCCATACAATCTTGGCCGCTTTCGTACGGAAAAGCCCATACATCAGATTGCATTTTCCCAATATTTCCGGTTGGAGCACATACCTTGCAACATTTACAACACCCGGTTTTCCTGACAATTTTATCAAATCCACCTCCTCTATCAACATTCGATCCATGGAATCAATAGCCGCCATTATAGTAGTCGCCAATCCCAGTTTCTTGTTTTCCTCCAAGTGCCTGACGCAGGTTTCCAAGTATCTATCCTCTCTCATATCGTCCTGTGCGCACCAGATGAAATATTCGCAATCTGCCTTGTCCAAAACAAATCCGAAGTTCTTGTAAAGGCCGATATTTTTTTCCTGTCTATGGTACACTATGCGATTATCCAATTTAGAATAATTCTTACAAATATCCGCGGTTGCGTCGCTTGAATGGTCATCGGATATATACAACTTCCAGTCTCCAAATGTCTGATTCCGAATCGAATCCACAGCTTTTTTTATGAAGCGCTCACCATTGTAGGCCGGCATGCCGATGAATATTTTTGCCATAAATTATTTAACTCGTTTTAAGTAGCCGTTAACATTAAAAGTAGCATTTTTCCCAAACATGTCGCAGTAGGATCTATCCACTTGAAAATCGCTATTCGAAACTAGAAATTCCCTGATCGCCCGTAGCGGACCACCGTGAAATCCTTTGTCCCTGCCCAGATCGCTGACTATCCCATCTTCGACAATAAAATATGATCCTTTAGATACAAGTGGAGAAAATTTATACAGCGCTCCTAGGCTATCTTCATACATGTGTGACGCATCTTCTATGATAAGTATGTTTTTGAAATTTTTGGTACAGGCGAGGTCGTATTTCTCCCATCCATCCGTGAATAGTTTTATTCGGGGGTGCCCGATTACTATTTTTTCGGCCCGCTTTACTATGTCGATAGTATGCACGTTGCCATTTCCAATTTTATCCATTAGATCTGCAATATATAGGGCGCCACCGCCATGATTTGTTCCGATTTCTATTACAAGGTCAGGTTTTATTTTGAATATCAACATCTGGTACATTACATAGTCGAATGGACAGCGGATGGAGGGTATGCCTCGATAAGTAACGTTGAAATGTCCGTCTGACACTGTGGACGAGTTAAATTTGACGATCTCATCCGCGGGAACGGATTTGGCCCTTCTTACAATGTTTCTGACCGTAACATGATAGAATGCGAGCGCTTTTTTTGGAATATATTTTTTTACGATGTTTTTCATGATTATATTTTTTTGACTGAGAAGTCCAACATTGTTCCGATTTTTCCGACATTATAGCCTTGTAGCGTCGTTGTTTTGTTGAGGCCCTGCGTATCTATTATCTCGAATTGCAGATCCTGTTTGCCGTCGACCAGCTCGATTGCCGGCTTAAGTATTTCTACCTTGAAGAAATATCTTCCGGTGTTGAATAAATTTGCTGGTATCGTGACTTTGGCGTGGTATGTGCCGGGTTCATAATTTGGAAAGGGGACTGCGGCGTCAGCTTCGGTTGAGAAAAGTATCAAGTCGCCGTTGGAATAGAAAAAAAGTGCAAGCAAAGTGTCATATAGTTTTTCCTTGACAACGAAGTCGATTTCTATTGAGAAACTTTCCGATAGCGGAATAGTAGTTGTGGGTTTTTTGTCTTTGTTGACGATAGAGATTACTTGAATTTGAGCTTGGCGCTTTGGATCTACCGCGAACTCTGATACAGCCTGTGTTCCGTGTCTTCCGCTCAAATAATAGTCGATGACCTCATGGGCATTTCCGACCATTCTCACGGAGCCCTTTTCTATTAGTATCACTTTTTTACACAGACTTCTGATGGCTCCCATATTATGGCTGACAAAAAGAATGGTTCGACCTTCAGCCCTGGTCACATCTTCCATTTTACCGAGACATTTTTGCTGGAATTCCGCATCTCCGACTGCGAGCACTTCATCAACCAGCAAAATATCCGGTTCCATATGGGCGGCAACCGAAAATGCCAGCCTCACATACATACCGCTCGAATAATATTTGACTGGAGTATCGATGAATTTTTCTATATCGGCGAATTTTACGATCTGGTCAAGTTTTTCAGAGATCTCCTTTCGTCTCATACCCAGGATCGCGCCGTTCAAAAAAATATTTTCTTTTCCTGTAAGCTCAGGATGGAAACCAGTCCCAACTTCCAAAAGTGAGGCAATTTTTCCTTTTATTTTTACTTCACCGGTGGTGGGTGGTGTAATCCCCGTCAGAATTTTGAGAAGCGTCGATTTACCGGCACCATTGGGTCCGATAATACCGACGACTTCCCCTTTTTCTATCTCGAAATTAATATCTTTGAGCGCCCAAAATTTTTCTTTTGTGTTTACCCCCCGTATCTTTTTTGTTTTTTGCCAGATAAAGTTCAGTGGGTTTCTGAATATAGCAGTTATACTATCACGAAGGGTAATATACCCAAGCGATCTGTTGTGTATGATGTTATAACTTTTACCGAGGTTTTTTACTTCAATTACAGTGTTCATATATTTATATTATGTCTGCAAAATACCTTTCGGTTTTCTTAAAAAAATATAATCCCACAATAAACAGGGTGATCACTGCCACGAATGAGATCAGCAGAAGTAGCCAGTTTATAGGCTCGTTTCCGAGAAGCGCCCCTCTGGCTCCTTTGATGACGCCAGTCATTGGATTTATGGCAAGGATCCAGGAATATTTGCCTGCCAAGCTGGCAGGATAGATGACGGGAGTGACGAAGAGCAATATCTGAATGAAAAATGGCAAGGCGTACTTGACGTCACGATACTTGACGTTTATGGAAGCTAGGAATAATCCTCCACCGACGGAGGCCAAAAAAGTGATGAAGAGGAGCAGGGGCATAACCAGTATCCCTGTCATGTGAGGAATGTATCCATAGTAGAGCATGAGACCGACCAGGACCAGGGAAGCGATGAAAAAATCGACGAACTGTGTTATTACTCCGGAGATGGGCAGGAGAATCCTCGGAAAATATACTTTTGTGACGATGGCTGCATTTCCGATCAGTGAGTTGCTCGTCTGCGAAAGCGCGGCAGAAAAGAACTGCCAGAATAAAAGCCCTGTGTATACGAAGATAGGATAAGGTATGCCATCCGAAGGTATGCCGGCAAGCTTGCCAAAAAAAACGCTGAAAACGATCATTGTGGCCAGCGGCTGGACTATCGCCCATGAGACACCTATGGTGGTTTGCTTGTACCTGACCTTCAAATCCCTCCAACTGAAAAAATAGAGTAACTCTTTGTATTGCCAGATTTCCTTCAGATCGTTCCAGCTAAAGGTTTTTTTTGGTTTTATGATTGTCATCTGGGCGTTCATGGTTTTTTGATGCAATTGATTATAATATTGATTTCTTGATCAGTGTAATCGGGACAGTTGCCACAGTAGAATCCATTATGGTGAACGATATCAGCGCCGGGCAGGTCGTAGTTTTTTTTGAAATACTTTTTGGAAAAGGGCTGGCGCTGCATGTTTCCGGCGATCATCGGACGGACTTCTATACCAGCTTCCTCAAAACGTTTCACATATTTATTTCTGAGTTCCGGAGTTGAACAGACAAAGGGTAGGGCGAACGCCGAGAGTTTTTTCAGATGCCCCCATTCTAATGGCAAAAAATCCCCGTTCTTTTTCAAGAATGTCTGTACTTGCTTGAAGTTTTTCTCCCTGATCCTCGTTGTCTGGTCTAGAAATTTTAGCTGATGAAGGCCAAGAAATCCAGTGATCTCTGTAGGCCGGAAATTGAACCCAAGATCATAAAATGTATATTTGGCGAGGAAATCGGATTCGATCCCGTGTTTATTCCTCCAATATTTCTGCCTTTCCGGGTGAAGATTCCTGTCCCAGCCGTTCGCCCTGACGATTCGCAACATTTCCGCGAAGTCATGGTCGTCCGTGCAAACCATTCCACCCTCAATTGTCGACATGTGATGCGCGACAAAGAATGAAAAACTTGAGGCGAGACTGAAGTTGCCGGCTTTTCCACCATGGAGTTCAGTGCCTAGAGCCTCACAATTGTCCTCGAGAACGATGATTTCATTCTTCACGCACTCATTTTCTATAATGTCGATGTCACCAGTAAAGCCGAGAGCGTTTGTCAGAAAGAAAACTGAACATTTTTCTTTTCTCAGAGTTTTGATTGAAGTCTTTGACATACTGTTCATTGTCGCGGGATCGCAGTCTATAGGTATCGCTCCGAGACCCATTTGAAGAATTGGCATGACATTGGTGGACCAGGTCAGCGCCGAGAATCCGACTCTCTGACCCTTTTTTAGTCTGCCAAGATTTTTAAGTGCTTGGAGCATTGCTATATTGGCGCTTCCTCCGCTATTGAATAGTACAGCGTATTTTCGCCCCTGTTTTTTTGCAAATGCATTTTCGAAGGCCAGACAATAGTTTCCCATGCTTAACTTTTCTGATTTTACGATAAAAGAGGCGAGCGCGGCCCTTGCCTGCTTTTCGTTGACTAAAGCATTTTTGACCAAAGGAACTCTGAAGCCAGTTTTTTTGGCTGACTTTTTTGTATTTTTTTTATATAGCATGTTCCAGGAACCATTTGTAAGTTTCCTTCAAGCCCCTATCAAAATCGATTATTGATCTCCATCCAAGCGCCCTTAGTTTTGATGCATCCAGAAGTCTGATCGGCATCCCGTCAGGTTTGTCCTTGTCCCATGCAATCCTTCCCCTGAACCCTGAAACCCCCTTAATCTTTTCGGCCAAATCTTTTATGGAGATTCCGCTTCCAGTGCCGACGTTAATAATTTCTTTGTCGCTGTATTTTTCTATAAGGAACAGACTCGCGCTGGCCAGGTCGTCGCAGTGTAGGAATTCTCTTATGGAAGTCCCCGTACCCCAAAGAATGACCTCCGCGTTACCTTCTTTTTTGGCTTCATAGAATCTGCGGATGAGAGCCGGGATCACATGTGAACGTCCAACCTCAAAATGATCACCCGGACCGTATAAATTATTCGGCATGATCGAGATAAAATCACAACCGTACTGTTTTCTATATGACTGGCACATTGAGATTCCGGCAATCTTCGCAATGGCATATGCTTCGTTTGTCGGCTCAAGTTTTCCAGTCATGAAGTATTCTTCCTTTATCGGCTGTTCGGTAACGCGCGGATATATACATGAGCTACCCATGAAAAGTAGTTTTTTTACGCCGTTTTTGTACGATGAATCGATGACGTTTGTTTGGATCCTAAGATTTCTAGATATAAATTCAGCCGGTTTTTCGCTGTTATCTTTTATTCCACCGACTTTGGCTGCGCATAAGAATACATATTCAGGCTTCTCCTTTTCGAAGAAGTGTTTTACTGAAGATTCATTTTCGAGATTGAGTTCAAGATGGGTTCTGCCGATAAGGTTTTTGTATCCCTGTTGCCGAAGAAGCCGAGAGATTGCTCCTCCAGCGAGTCCCGTGTGTCCAGCTACGTATATTTTTGAATTCTTATTCATTAGTTATTTGCCGGCAATATCCCGTTTGGTCTTGAGTTCTTCCTCTAGATCGTGGTCACACATGATTTTTATCAACTCTTTGAAAGATATCCTCGGCTTCCATCCCAGCCTCCTTCTCGCTTTTGATGCATCACCAAGTAGAAGATCGACTTCCGCTGGACGGAAATATACCGGATCAATTTCGATGATGACTTTCCCCGTATTTTTATCGATACCTTTTTCTCGTATGCCCTTTCCTTTCCAAACAAGATCCATACCCATGTGTTTCGCGACTCCCTCGACGAATTCGCGCACTGAGTGTACTTTACCAGTCGCAAGCACGTAGTCATCTGGCCGATCTTGTTGGAGCATCAACCACATGCCAAAGGCATAATCTCTGGCGTGCCCCCAGTCTCGTTTTGCTTCGAGATTTCCAAGGTAAAGTTTTTTATCTAGACCAAGTTTGATACGCGCCAGCCCACGAGTTATTTTTTTGGTTACAAATGTTTTGCCACGACGCTCTGATTCATGGTTGAATAAGATTCCGTTCACGGCAAAGAGATTGTATGCCTCGCGGTAATTTCTGGTGATCCAATAAGAAAAAACTTTTGCCACAGCATAAGGAGAGCGTGGATGGAAAGGCGTGTTTTCATTTTGGGGAACTTCCTTGACCTTGCCGAACATTTCTGAAGAGGAAGCCTGATAGAATTTCGTTCTCACGCCGCTCTCCTTTATAGCATCTAAAAGTCGTAGTGTACCAAGTCCAGTGACATCAGCGGTGTATTCAGGTATGTCAAAACTTACTCGCACATGGCTCTGCGCTCCAAGATTGTATATTTCATCCGGTTTTAGAGATTCAATCAAACGCGAAAGGTTACTGGCATCGGACAGATCCCCAAAACTCCCAGTCAACGTTTTTCCTTTTAAATGAGGATCCTGAAATAGATGATCAATACGCGCCGTATTAAATGAACTTGAACGACGTATCAGGCCATGAACCTCATATCCTTTTTCTAGTAAAAGTTCCGTAAGGTAGGATCCATCTTGACCAGTGATCCCAGTGATTAGAGCCTTTTTCCTGATATTTTTTTTAGGATATTTTTTCATTAGATTCAATTTTACCATTTATTTATCTTATTCACGACTTTTTTCTTTAAACCCAAATAAGATTTGACAGCCTCTTTTTCTAAGTCAGGAGAGAGTAGGCGCAAAATCTCTTTTCCAAGTATGCGGTATTGCCCGCCGACTTTATTTGCACGTATTAAACCCTTTTTAAACATTCTTTTTATTGTACTTTGACTGACGCGCAGAATGTCTTGAGTTTCTGCTGTTGTGTAAACAGTGTGTGGCTTTATTTCCTCTTTCACTTACTAATTATAGCAAAGGGTCAGAAGGTGTCAATTTGGGTCACACTGTGGCACTTTTTTAACACTCATGTTATATTCAAGCGATGACTGTACAAACTATTCTTCGTCGCATCTCCATAACTTCTCTTTTTCTCATTCCACTCTTCGCTCTTTTCCCGATGAATTTTTGGCCGTTTAATTTTCCAAACCTAATGTTTTTTCCATTTATTACAGGAAAAGCATTCTATTTTCGTATTTTGGTTGAAGTGGTGTTCTCATCATGGGTTATCTTGGCCTTCCTTGATCCTAGATACAGACCACGTCTCACACCACTTACAGTGAGTGTCAGTTTGTTTGCTCTGATCGCCCTCATTGCAGACCTATTGGGCGTCAATCCGGTTCGCAGTATCTTCTCAAACTTTGAACGCATGGAAGGTTGGCTGGCAGTTTTCCATCTATGGATGTTCTATATTTCCGCTGTTCACGTTTTTGGTATTGGAGAAGAGGGAAGGAGAATGTGGCATCGTTGGCTCAATGTAACTGTGATCGTGGCAGTGATCGTGGCTTTTTATGGATATTTGCAACTGGCTGGAGTTTTGGAAACTCACCAGGGTTCTCGTGTGGATGCTTCACTAGGTAACGCGGCTTATATGGCAGTCTACATGCTCATGAACACTGGCATAGTGGCCTATCTATTCTTCGTGGCTAGGGCCAAGCAAATTGCTAATGCCGGATTTTTGCAGTGGCTTTACCCCATCCTGACTGTGGCTTTCGGTTTTCTAGTAGTAGCTACTGCTACTCGTGGAACTACATTGGGTCTGATTGGAGGCATCATGTTGGCCTGTGCCTTGTATGCGGTTTTTGGTAGAGGTGAATCCGTAAAATTGCGTTGGACTTCAGCTGGAGTGATCGTGTTCATCATCTTGATCGGTATATTGTTCTGGACAAATAGACATGCATCTTTCATTCAGAAAAATGAAGTCTTGAGTCGTATGGCCTCAATCTCCTTGTCAGAGACCTCAAACCAAGCTCGTCAGTTCATCTGGCCCATGGCCATTAATGGCGCTATGCAGAGACCTATCCTTGGATGGGGACAGGAAAATTTCAATTATATTTTTAACAAAGATTACAACCCATTGATGTGGAGGCAGGAACAGTGGTTTGACCGTGCTCACAGCGTATTCTTGGACTGGTTAACGGCTTCTGGCATTGTCGGCTTATTATCTTACCTTTCTCTATATGTATTGTTCCTGATCACAGTCTGGAAATCTTCATTAACTAAAGGAGAAAAATCAGTTTTGACCGGACTCTTAGCTGGTTATGCCGTGCACAATATTTTCGTGTTCGATAACCTGGCGAGTTACGTATTTTTCTTCGTGATATTGGGTTTTGTGGGTTCTCTTGTTCGAGCTGATGCAATTCCTTCAAAACTCGGCAAGATAAATACTTGGTTGGCGCAGAAAAATTTCAGTAAAGACGCAGTCGAGTACATCGTTGCCCCTATCGTCTTGGTGGCTTTTGTGGCCGGCATTTATTTTCTAAATGTTCGTGCCATACAAGCTAACACACGTTTGATCACTGCTCTTAGTGCTTGTGGTAGAGAGCAAACTGCCAACCCAAAACTATTTGCTAACGCTCTATCCGTTTCACCTATTGCTGATCAAGAGGTTCGTGAACAAATTTTGTCATGTTCAGGAAATATTATTGGAGGCCAAGCGCCAGGACCAACTAAACAAGCTTTCTTTGAACTGGCATCAAAAGCTATTCAAGATCAGATAACCGTCGCTCCAAAAGATGCACGTATGTACGTCATTGGCGGAACATTTTTGAATGCATTCAATCAGACGGCGCAGGCTCTACCAATTCTTGAAAAAGCACACGAGCTTACTCCAGGAAAACAGACAGCCTCTATCCAGCTTGCAACTGCCTATATCAATTTAGGCAGAAAAGATGATGCTGTATCGCTACTCAAGCAGGTATATGAGTCCGACCCAAGCAATGAGGAAGCCAAGTCTGCATACGTCATCGGTCTTATTCTTGTAAATAAGGATGCTGAAGCGCACAAGATGTTTGATCCAAATCCAACATTTGAGTCAGAAAGAGTAGCTCAAGTCTACTTAGCTATCAAGCAATATGATAAAGCCATTTCTATATTAAAAAAGCTAGTGGCCGCTACCCCGACAG